>NZ_JAKKUR010000125.1 GCF_021890735.1 Thermanaeromonas sp. | reverse complement strand
AAAATTTTTTGCCAAGAATGCAACCTTTTTCCTTTCATTAGCGTCAATATGGTATAGAATAGGGAAGAGGTGATTCCTATGGGCTAGTTAAACGCAAGCCGTTTTTAGTTTAAGGTTAATACCTAAGATGTCAGCGGTCATGGTCAGCGGTCGCAAAATGTGAATGGAGAGGTTAGCGCTTGTTTATCGTGGAATTAGATAAACTCTTTTCGCTCTTCGGTAAAAGAGGTAATGAGGTGGAAAAATTGTCTTAATTTTGGGGGAGTGAAGAAATGAGCGCTAGGAGAAAACGGGGGTATTTGCTGGCGATCGTTGTGCTTTTGGCCGGTTTTCTTGTTTTGGTTTCGGGGAGGGCAGCCGCACTTTCGGCCGAAAGTATATCCTCCGAAGAAGGTAAGAGGCCGGCGGTACCGGTAGAGGAGGGCCAGAAGAAACCGCATATATCTGACCGGGAGGCCCTGGCCATCATAAGAGAAGCATTTCCCTATCTTCCTGCAGATGGGGTTATGCGGATCGAACTGGAAGAAGACAGTTACCGCGGCCGTACAGTATGGCGCATTAATACAGAGGAACGTCTATCCTACCGGCCGGGTTTCCCCCAGGGTTACCGGGCCACAGTAGACGCAGCCACGGGGGAGATTCTGGAAATGTATTGGTATCCAGTACCCCAAGTAGGGACTGGAGAAAGTAGGGGCCTCATCTCCCGCGATAAGGCCCGACAAATAGCTGAGAGTCTCGCCCGGCGGTTGCAGCCGGAGAAGTTCGCTCAGATGAATTATGAACCCTATCCATCTGGGTATTTTGGCTACCCTAAAGGGCCTTTGAGCATCGCCTACCATTTCTCCTGGGTCCGCACCCACAACGGAATACCTGTAGGAGACGATGGTCTCCACATCTCTGTGGATGCGGTGACCGGCCTGGTTACCGGTTACAGCTTACTATGGCGGGAGGATATAAAGTTTCCCCCTGATGGGCCCGTGTTGGAGGCCAATGCGATCCCCGCACGGGTTGTAGAAAAGGCGGGGATGGCGCAGGTTTACACGGTTTTCCCTGGTAGTGCAGGGGGTTCACCCCAGGTGAAACTGGTCTACCAGGTCAACAGCCGGTATGCTAACCTGGTAGATGCCCGTACAGGGGATTTCCTCAACTTTCAGGGAGAGCCAGCTAAAGACCCCATATTGTATGCTCCCGAAGATTACTTACATATTAGAGAGGAAATGAATCCTCCTACAGCTCCCGCTACAGGGGTGGATCCGGTTAAGGCCAGGGAGGTTGCTGAAAAGTTCTTTAAAGCCCTGGGTTATGAAGGGCAGGTGGAGCGGTCCGGTGGGGGCGAAAGCAGCGGCCCCTTGGGCAGGCAGTCGTGGTGGAGTTATGTACTGCGCTCAGAAGGGCTGAAAGGAGCGGCACCGACTGTGGGTATCGACCCGGCCACCGGGGAGGTTGTGGAGTTCCACGATCCTACCTTCCGCGGGCAACCTTCCGGCCCTGGAGGAAAACATGTTACACGAGACGAGGCTTTGGCCGTGGCCCGAGACTTTATCCAGAAAGCTAGCCCTGCCTATGCGAGCCATGTAGCTTTAGAGAAAAGTCCGCTAGAATGGCGGCAGGGCGCAGAAACTTACTCTTTCCGGTTTTTCCGGGTGGTAAACGGCGTACCCTTCCCCATGGACGGCATGGAGGTAAGTATTGCTTCCGACGGCCGGGTGGTGGGCTACCGGTGCGAGTGGCACCGGGTAACCTTCCCGCCGGCCGAGGGCGTTATCTCGCCGGCAGAAGCAGCGAGCAAGTGGATGGCCCACGCTGCGTACAAGTTAAAGTATTACCTGCCCTGGACGGGCGATGGCCGCGGGAAAGGTGCGCAAGCGAAGCTCGTATACTCTTTGGTACCTCAGGTAGAGGCCGTGGATGCGCTGACCGGAGAGGCATTGGGCCCTGATGGCCGGCCGTGGCAAGGGGCCAGAACCGACTATAATTTCCAACAAAGCTGGGCGGCAGAGGCTCTGCAGCTTTTGGCTGAAAGCGACCTCCTTCCTCCACCGGAAAAGTTTGTGCCGTCAGCACCGGTAACCAGGCGGGAGGCCGTGCGGGTGTTGGTAGCTGCCGCCAGGCGCTACTATGGCCACGAGGAGGTTCCCTCTTCTCCCAGTTTCCGCGACCTGCTGCCTGCCGACCCCGACTTCGGCACGGTCGAGACCGCGGTGGCCTTAGGTATCCTGCCCAAGGAAGGGTCTTTCGCTCCAGATAAGCCTTTAGATAGAAAAACACTGGCCGCGTGGCTGGTCAACGCCGCGAGATACGGTGAGGTGGCAGGCATACCCAATCGGATCACTTCACCCTTCACCGACTTAGAGACCCTTTCCGTCCGCGAACAGAACTATATCGGGCTGGCCTATGGGCTGGGGCTCATGCGGGGAGACGGTATAGGTAAGTTCCGGCCGGACGACCCGGTGACCTGGGAGGAACTCGCCGCCGCGGTGATCCGGGCGCTGCCGCTCCTAGAGGGCGGACGGGGGTGGTAGCCCCTTTCCGCCCTCTCGGGGGCGGACCGGGCGGACAGCCCGGTCAGGATACGTAGCCTTGTTCTGCCATTCGCCCACCCGTTCGACTCTAAGGCCATACTTTCATTGCTTCCTACTTGGATTAAAATGGCAAAACCTTTTTGGTTACCTAAAGGGAGGAGACTCGACATAAATGGCGAATTTAGTAGGCTGATACCAGTTTTACCAGGGAGGAGAGAAAGGCTTTGTCTAGGCGTCCACAGGGTAGCCGGGTCGCCCCATTACCCTGGAGACGGGTAGTCCGGGTGGTCTCTTGGTTATTGCTGTTATACATAGCTTTATTGGGATTAGGTACCCCATCGGCCCAGGCAGGCAACGAAGTTAAAGTTTATATAAATGGAACCTTGCTGAATTCGGGAGTACCCCCTTATGTAGATGCTTCTGGGCGTACCCTGATCCCTATCCGCGCTGTTATGGAGCAGATGGGTGCCCAGGTGGAATGGCAGGGAAGAGAGCAGAAGGTCATCATCCGGCGAGACGGCAATACCCTCGAGCTGTGGATAGGCCAAAGGCAAGCCCGCTTAAATGGTAAAACGTTTGACCTCGATACATCGCCTGTCTTAAGGCAGAACACCACTATGGTTCCTGTGCGTGTGGTGGCTGAGAGCTTTGGGGCTTTGGTGGAATGGGATGGCGCTTCCTTCAGTGTGCGCTTGTGGATACCGGAGAAGGTAGGGTTTGAACAGGCCAGGGTTATAGGTAGTTACGTAAATATACGCAAAGGCCCCGGCCTCCATTATGAAGTCCTGACGGTGGTAAAAAAGGACACACTCTTAAAGGTACTTGGTAGTGTACCGGGATGGTACCAGGTCCAGTGGGCTAGTGGTAAAGTAGGGTGGATCTCTGCTGAGCTAGTGGAACCCCTTACGGGATCTAAGGAG
>NZ_JAKKUR010000124.1 GCF_021890735.1 Thermanaeromonas sp. | reverse complement strand
GATAAGGTTTGCTTATAAACATGACTTGGAGTACTTAATGGGGCTGTTGCCCGCCGACGAACAGGAAGAGTTTGCTGAAATGGAGCTGGAATGGTTAAGTATTTGGGCTACTGAGGGCCGTTACCCCGGTGATGTGGGAGGGGCGACCAGGGAAGATGCACAGAAGGCTATTGATATAGCAGAAACCGTATACAACAAAGTTGCATTTCTCCTAGTTTGAACCTCCTCCAAAGCAAGCCCGGAAGAGGTTTAAAACGTTTTAAAATTTAGATAAAAATGTCCCCTTTCCCTGGAGCCCTTTTGCCTCCAGGGTAAGAGCAGGCGTAAAACAATTGCGAAAGGGAAAGCGGTCCACCGGACCGCTTTCCCTTTCTTTTTCCCGACTACGGAGAGCAGTATTTTTTACTCTAAGCGAAGGCGAAATACTGTGGCTGGCCGCCCTGGTGCTACGCCCCTGGGTAGAGGTGTGACAATCCACTTGTTCGTTCAGGCGGAGGTGACTTTACCCAGCGGCGGGTATTATCCAGACATTTCCGTAGAGTTGTAGGGTAAAACAGGGGAGTCCGTCTCGTATTCTCTTCCAGCACAAGCTATCATAAAGGCAAAATGTAATGTAGAAATTAATCTTGGGGTGATTATATGGAAAAAGTTATAGGGGTCGACCAATTAAGACCACGGCTGGGAAATGCGGGCAGTGATTGACACCAATGTTTTAATTTCAGGTTTTTTAAGCAGGAAGAGCCATCCGGCAGAGGTCCTTGATGCTTGGATTTTGGGCCGGTTCGTACCGGTCGTAAATCCGGAGCTTGTGAAAGAATATGTTACTGTACTGGCTAGGGATAAATTTGCTGTTCTTGGTTCAGCTAGGGAGAGGGCTGACCTGTTGGAGGGAATCCTAGCGTTACCCTGGGTGGTAATGGTGTATCCGCAGAACTCCGTTTCTCTGGTGACGGAAGACCCGCAAGATAATAGAGTATTAGAGTGCGCCATAGAAGGCAGGGCCGGTTGGGTAGTGACCGGTGATAAACATCTTCTTGAGCTAAATCATGTGGGAGATATAGCTATTGTTAGCCAACGAAGGACCCGGCTCGCGTTGGCTTCTTTAAAGTGCCGGACTTCACCTTTTACAAGGTGCAGCTTAAGAAACTTTAATATCTGTTTAGGTGGCGGCTGGGGTTAAGTTGTACGGTAGCCATTTGGGTCCCGGCGAGCTGCTTTTTTGCGGACAAAAGCTTAACTTCACGCAAGATGAAGCAGGCCGTTATTGCTGAGGAAAGGGCATCCGCAATGGGCGGGGTTCTCCAGACTCCCTTGATCCCCCAGAAGTGGGGAAGGATGAGGAGGAGGGGTATGAACAGCAATACCTGCCTGGACAAACTTAAGACCGCCGCCTGCTTGGCTTTGCCTACGGCCTGGAAGTAGTTGGAGCAAATAACCTGAAAGCCGATTACAAAGATCATGGCGAAGAATGTGCGCATGGCCTGGGCCGTTGTATCGATGAGCTCCGGCTCCCCTTCGGTGAACAGCGCTGCTATCTGTGAGGGCCATAGGCGCAGGGCAAGATATCCCGTGACCGAGACGCAGCTTGCAGCTATCACCGCTTTCTTCAAAGCGTCTATAACCCTGCTGTATTGCCGGGCGCCGTAATTAAAGCCGATGATGGGCTGGGCTCCCTGGCTTATGCCCAGTATGGGCATAAGGAGCAGGCCAGCTATGCTCATCATTATACCCACTGCGGAGAGCCCGAGGTCGCCGCT
This sequence comes from Thermanaeromonas sp., assembly GCF_021890735.1. Taxonomy (GTDB): domain Bacteria; phylum Bacillota; class DSM-521; order Neomoorellales; family Neomoorellaceae; genus Thermanaeromonas. Next base: position 1,812 of record NZ_JAKKUR010000124.1, on the reverse strand, counting down.
GTACCTTAAGACCGTCTTATTTAGGATGACCTGCTGCAGGGAGTTTGCCATCTGCATGGCGAAGGGCGCAAAGCCTATGGCCGTTATATTAAGGATGACCGGAAGCCGCAGGGCAAAATTTTTAAGCTTTAGCTTAACCAGGCTGCGGCCGGTAAAGTAATAGCTTAAGACCCAGAGGGAAGCGAACACCTGGCCGGTCACGGTAGCGAGGGCCGAGCCTTTGATGCCCATCTTGAGGTGGAAGATGAATACGTAATTTAGGATTCCGTTTAGCAGGGCGCCGAACACCTGGGTGGACATCGCCATCAGGGGATTTCCTTCCGCCCTTATGAAGTTGTTCATCCCCATGCCTAAGCTTCCGAAAGGCGCTCCCAGCATGATGATGTCCATAAAATCACGGGCATAAGGCATGACCTCATCAGTGGCACCGAAAAGCCTTAAAATAGGCTCCGGGAACAAGAAATATACCACTGCGAAGGACAGGGGAAGCAAGAACAGCAAGGCCGTGCCGTTGGCTGCCGCTAGTTCTGCCTCTTCTTTTTTCTGCTCGCCCAGCCGGATGGAGATGAGGGCAGTGGTGCCTACCCCGACCAGCACGGAGAGGGCCATCAGTATTATCATAACAGGGAAGGCTACTGTTGTAGCAGCGATGGCCAGGGGGCCTACCCCATGGCCCACAAAGGCGCGGTCTACGACGTTGTACAATGCGTTGCAGGTCATGCCTACGATGGCCGGCCAGGAGAAGTGCCAGAGCAGGCGGCCTACAGGGGCGTACCCGAGTTCGCGAGGGCGTTCATCCATTACAGCGACACCTCTTTTCGTACCTGCCGCTATCTTCCTTTCACTTCACCGGAAGGGAATACAGAAACTATTATAGCACCTTTTTACGCAGCGGATGCATTTTGATTAGCGCATCACTTTACCGTTGCCGCGCGCAAATTTTTTATCCGATTTCGTTGCGGGGGTCCTGCCAACAGCTACGGCATTTGATGCTAAACGATCTTGAACTTTCCATACCTGATTGCCGATTGTAGCTTTGCACTAGTAGAATTGGTAATAGAAGAACTCTTGGAGGGGAAAACCCAGCAATGCACTTTAAGGTAAGCAAGCCGGCTGATATGGTAACCGTGCCCGGCAGGATATACCCGGACAGGGAGGCAGAAGAAAAACTTTGCTCCTTCATGCGCCGCTTCCAGGCGGCCAAACGAACCGCTTACCAGGCCTTGAGGCATGGGAAAGAACCCGGGGAAATAGTCAAAGACCTCTATGACAAGTTCTTCCCCAACGCCCGCTGGTGCCAGTGGGCGGTAGAGGACGCTAGAGCCACCATCGAGAGCCAAAAGGAACAGGTAAGAATGCACGTATCGGATCTGGAGGCGAAGATAGAGAAGTCCGAAGAGAAACTGGAACGCACCAAAGATAAGCTCCACCGCCGGGGCATACTGGCCCGTATTGCCAGGCTCCGGGGTAGGCTGGCCTACTGGAAAGGCTTCCTGGAGAGGAATGAAGTCCCGCCTGCAGTATTCGGGGGTAAGAGGAATCTGCTCCTCCTCCAAGAGGGGAAGCTTTCTAAAGAGGAGTGGCGGGAACTCCGGGCCAACGCCTTTTACTCCGTGGGCCAGGCCAACCAGAAGGGGCTGGAAGGCCAATACGGCAACGCCAACACGGAAGTGGTCTTCGATGAGGCTACCGGCTCTTTCCGCCTCAACATCTACATACCCCCGGAGCCGGAAAACAAGAACGGCCGCAAGAGGAAGGAAGAAGACTGGATAACTGTACCTTTGGAGATACCCAGCCGTTACCGGAGCATAC
>NZ_JAKKUR010000035.1 GCF_021890735.1 Thermanaeromonas sp. | reverse complement strand
GTTCCGCAAAAAAGTAAGGGAGGCCATGGCGGATGCGGCAAAAGGTGAATAAGCCCGCTGACATGATAACCGTGCCCGGCAGGATATACCCCGATAAAAACACACAAGAAAAGATAATTTCTTTCATGCGCCGCTTCCAAGCGGCCAAGCGCACCGCTTACCAGGCCCTAAGGCGGGGAAGAGAACCCAAAGAAATCGTCAAAGACCTCTACAGTAAATTCTTCCCCAACGCCCGCTGGTGCCAGTGGGCTGTCGAGGACGCCAGGGCCACCATTGAGAGCCAAAAGGAACAGGTCAGGATGCACGTATCGGACCTGGAGGCCAAGATAGAAAAGTCTGAAGAAAAGCTGGAACGCACCAAGAATAAACTCCACCGGCAGGGCTTGACTTTCCGTATTGCCAAGCTCCGGGGTAAGCTGGCCTACTGGAAAGGCTTCCTGGAAAGGAATGAAGTCCCGCCAGCGGTATTCGGGGGTAAAAGGAACCTGCTCCTGCTCCAAGAAGGAAAACTGTCTAAAGAGGAGTGGCGGGAATTACGGTCAAACTCCTTTTACTCCGTAGGCCAGGCCAACCAGAAGGGGCTGGAAGGCCAGTACGGCAACGCCAACACGGAAGTGGTCTTCGACGAGGTTACCGGCTCCTTCCGCCTCAACGTCTACATACCGCCGGAGCCAGGGAACAAAGACGGCCGTGAGAGGAAAGAAGAAGATTGGGTCACGGTGCCCCTGGAAATACCTGTTCGTTACCGGAGCATACTCTGGCAACACCTTTTGAGAGCCGGTGCCTATACGGTAAGGGTAGTCCGCAAGAACGGAAGGTTTGATTGCTTTATTTCCTTTCCCTTAGGCGACGACGCACCTGTAAACAAAGACTTGCGCATGGGAGGGATAGACTTAAATCCCGATGTGGTGGCCGTAACCGTGGTCTTGCCGGACGGCAATTTCCATATCTCACGCTGTTTCTGGTGTCCTGAACTGGTCTACGTTTCCCATGAAAAACGGGAATGGATAGCTGGGAACCTGGCAAAGGACGTAGCCGACTGGCTGGAATCGCTGGGTATAAGGCAGGCAGCCCTGGAAGAGCTGTCCTTCGCCCAGGACCACGACACCAACCACCTCTTCAATCGCATCACTCATAACTTCTGCAAGAAGCTCCTTTTCAACCGGATTGTAGTGGCTCTAAGGAAGAAGGGTATTGCCGTCTTTACCGTACCCGCTAAGTTCACCTCGCTTATAGGATATTTCAAATACTCCCGGGTTTACGGTCTTTCCGCCCACCAAGCCGCCGCCTTTGTAATTGCCAGGAGGGCTTTGGGCTTTACCGAGAAGGTCCCCAAAGAGATCTTGAGGATGCTGTCGCCAAAGGAAGGATGGCAGCATTTCAAGCTTTGGGGCAGGCTCTTCGGACTGTTCAAGGCGGCGAAGATACGGGCGATAAGAGAAGACCGCCTAATCCTTTGGTGGAACCCTGAGGACTGGCTGTCTTTCATGTTCGGCAACTCATCGTGAATATTGTGCTTTAAGCCCGCCGTTCTTCCCTGCCGGGCTTCCCGGGAGTCCGGCAACACCCTGTGGTGGGGGCCAAGGGACGGCGGGTAGGTGGGGTGACTCCCCTACCCAGCATGTGCCCGAGGGCGGGAGCCCGAGGGACGGAAAACGCCGGGAAGATGTCCGGTAGCCGGAGGCCTGAAGCCGGGGGAATGTGGGCCTCCCCTGTTTAACAGGGGTGCCGGACAACCAGACGGTGATGGAGGTAGCCGTCGGCTCCAACGGCATAGTGCTCGTTGGAGTCTATACAATGAGTACCTAACAAAGCTATAGATTGTTTAGCTTTGTATAGGGAAAATTGACCTCCTGCACAATGTAGAAAACTTACGTTGGGCTACGCTGCAAAATCTGGAGCACGCTTTTCGTCTTTTTGAAGCTAGATTGAACGAGCGTCTCCAAAGTACCATTTCGGCAACTCACGGAGCAATTCAATCGGCTCGGGCCAAGCGGCAGGAACAAGCAGAGAATTTATCCCAGGAGATGGCGGCCCTCCAATCCAGCATTAAGAAGCTTCAAGAAATAGTTGCTTGTACTTAGCTTTAGGTCGAAAAAAGTTTAGCTTACACGAAGCGGGGTCGGCTGCTTGACCGGCTCACTGACCGGTGATTATACTGAAGATAAGTGAAAGGGAGTGCCACCTATGACTGAAGAAGCAAAAAAGGAAGAGTTGCATAGGGTTAGCCCCTGGGATGTGCTGATCTGGAAGCTAGATTCCTTTGAAAAATATGTCCAACGTGAAATTAGCGACCTGCGCCGAGAAATGGGAGACCTGCGCCGGGAAATGGGGGATCTGCGCCAGGAAATTGCCGAACTCCGGCGCGAAGTACGTGAAGAACTGAAAGGGACGCGCCAGAGCTATGCTGTACTAGAATGGACGGCAATATTGGGTTTTGTGGCCATTATTGTTACTATTTTTGCTACCAGGTTCCTGTAAGCATCTTTGTTTTCTTCGGCTCACGGGCTGTAGGGAGGTTAAAAGCCCTGGTAGCGTTAAGAATAGCTACCAGCGCTACACCTACGTCGGCAAAAACCGCCTCCCAGATGGTAGCTACGCCCATGGTGCCTAAAACGAAAAAGAGGGCTTTGATACTTAAAGCGAGGATTATATTTTGTTTTACTATACGAATTGTCCCGCGGGCAATGGTAACTGCGGTGACTAGTTTGTAAGGAGTATCTTCCATTAATACTACGTCCGCAGCCTGAAGGGCAGCATCACTCCCCAGCCCTCCCATAGCCACTCCTACATCCGACCTCATTATAACCGGGGCATCATTAAGCCCATCGCCTACGAAAGCTACCTTCTGGTTATGTCGATTAGGCAAGGCAGCTTGTATCTCTTCCACCTTCTTTACTTTCCCTTCTGGAAGGAGTTCAGCAAAGTAAGCATCTAAACCGAGCTTCTGCGCTACCAGGCGGGCCTCATATTCCTGGTCACCAGTCAAAAGGATTGTTTTTTGTATCCCCAGTTCCTTAAGCTTTAATATGGCTTCTTTAGCATCAGGTCTTATTTCATCTGAAATGATTATATAACCGGCATAGATCCCATCCAGGACTACGTGAACGCCGGTGCCTTCTTCTATGTTACATATTTCGTGCGGTATACCTTCCTTATGCAGTAAGCGATCGTTTCCGACCAAGACTCTCTTCCCTTCTACCACGGCGCTGATGCCCAGGCCGGGGATCTCCTGAAAATCTTTAATTTCTTTCAAAGGGATTTCTTTCCCGTAGGAAGCCCGGATGGAATGGGCGATGGGGTGGGTAGAGTAGACTTCCGCTGAAGCGGCCGCCGCCAAAACTTCTTCCTCCCTAAAACCATTGTATGGGACTACCTTCGTTACCCGGAAGACCCCTCGTGTCAAAGTGCCGGTTTTATCAAAGGCTACTGTGTGCAAGTGCGCCAAGGCCTCTAAAAAGCTTGCCCCTTTCACCAGGATACCCCGGCGGGACGCTCCGCCCAGCCCGCAGGCGTAACTTAAAGGCACAGACACCACTAGAGCGCACGGGCAGGAAATTACCAGCAGCACCAGGGCCCGGTAAACCCATTCTTTTAGGCTAGCTTCGGGCAAGATAAGAGGGGGTAAAAAAGCCACTATTAAAGCCCCAAAAACCACCACCGGAGTATAATAACGGGAAAAAGTGGTGATAATCTGCTCGGTAGGTGCTTTGTTCTCTGCAGCCTTTTGTACAAGCTCTAAAATGCGCGCTATAGAAGATTGTTCAAAGGGCTTAGTGACTTTTATTATAAGGAACCCTTGACCGTTTATCATTCCGGCCAAGATCTGATCGCCTTTTTTTATCTTACGGGGCACGGGCTCTCCCGTTAAGGGTGAAGTATCTACAAAAGAAATCCCTTCTACCACTTCACCATCTAAAGGCACCTTTTCACCCGGCTTTACTACGATAAGTTGGCCCACTTCTACTTCTTCCGGCCGTACCTTCTTTATTTCACCGTCTAACTTCAGGTTGGCATAATCCGGCCGGAGATCTAAAAGGGCGGCAATGGAGCGGCGTGAGCGATTAACGGCCCGCTCCTTAAAATACTCACCTATGGCGTAGAAGGTCATAACCGCCGCTGCTTCGGGTAGCTGGCGGATGGCGAGGGCCCCCAAGGTAGAGACGGTCATCAGGAAATTTTCATCCAAGACCCGTCCGCGAAAAAGATTTTTAAAAGCGCTCTTTAACACCTTCCAACCGGAGAGAAAGTAAGCGGACAGCAAAACCAAGTATTCGGCTACGGAATAAGGAGTACGTTTTAAGGGTTCATTAAAAATAATGCCTATCGCCAACAATATCCCGGAAATCACAATAAAGGCGTTGCTAAGTCCCTTTCCATTAGGACACGTACAACAATCCAACCGCTAAACCTCCTTCTTACTTCCCCTCTCTTTACCGCCATCTTCTTAGACAAAAAATCCTCTTTAAGTTATCTTCCTTCTGCAAAGTGAGCTTGGGCCTCACGAATCAAGTTTAGGATATGTTCATCATCTAAGGAGTAATAAACCATTTTGCCTTCCCGGCGGTACTTTACCAGCCTTAAGGCTTTCATGATCCTCAAGTGATGGGAAACAGCCGGTAAGCTCAACTCCAAAATAGAGGCCAAATCGCAAACACATAGTTCCCGATGGGCCAGCAGATACAAGATTTTAGTCCTGGTTTCATCACCCAGGACCTTGAATATCTCCGATAAACCCGCTACCTCCAACAATTTCTTTTTAAGCTCTTCAGTCTCACCCGAGGGGCAAAAGCTATCACATAGATCACGGTTAGATTCCATATAAGGGGATACCTCCCAATATCTATAAGAATTAAGCAATTGTTTAATCAAATTATATGCATATACCTTCCCACTTGTCAATAAACATAAAGGTATCTCAGAAAGGCACCTCAATTTACCAGACCTTCCTCAAGAAGCAGTGTACCTCGCCGTTATAAAAATAATTTAAGGATCTGCTCTGTAGGGGTCAAATCCTTTACCACCAGGTCAGCATCTTTTAATCTCTTTTCGTCTCCCACACCAACGGCGAACATTCCCGCAGCTTTCAAGGCGGCGATACCTGCTACAGAATCTTCGAAGCCTACGCACTCCCGGGGCTTAACGCCAATATTCCGGGCCGCCACTAAAAATATCTCAGGGTCCGGTTTACCCTTCTTAATCTGTCCGGCATCCACAATGTAGTCGAACCATTCTACTAACCCTAAGTTCTTCAAAACGGCCGGGGCATTTTTGCTGGCCGAGGCTACTGCTAGCTTAACGCCTAAGTCCTTAAGGTTGGATATCAAATCAGCTACGCCGGGCAATAAATCTTTGGGAGTTATGCGCCTTATCATTTCTACATAATATTCATTCTTTTTATTGGCATAATATTCCTTTTCCCGGCGGCTAAAATACCTGCCGTTTTCTTGCAGGATAATCTCTAAGGATTCTAACCTTCCGATCCCCTTTAACCTTTCGTTTATTTTTTCGTCGAAATAAAGCCCCAATTCATCGGCCAGCCTCTTCCAGGCCAGATAATGATATTTAGCCGTATCAGCTATGACTCCATCAAGATCAAATATGGCCCCGCAGTAACGCATAAATGCACCTTCCCTCAAGCTCCCTTGCACAAAAACGTTTTAGCCCTGCGCCTGGAAGGTATTCTTCTAGATACGGTAGCTCCCGGGTTGAGTAAAACTTCTTTTCCGAAGTGGCATATCTTTAAAGCTTCACCTTGCACTAGGGTGTAATGAGCACGATTTTTTTCTACTGTTACCTTTATTTTCCTTCCACGATATTTTATAGAAAAAGACAGTCTTTTCCATTGATTTGGTATACTGGGATAAAAATGTAATCCTTCAGGATAAACCCTCATTCCACCAAAACCGTAAACGGCCGCACCCCAGGCCCCTCCCATGCTGGCCGCATGGATGCCGTCCTTTGTGTTGCCGTGGTAATCATCCAAATCCATCCGGGCAGCGTGCAAAAAATATTTATAGGCCTTTTCTTCGTAGCCTATCTCCCAGGCTAGGATACTAAATATGGGCGGGGAAAGGGAGGAATCATGAGTGGTTATAGGTTCATAGTAATCATAATTTCGCTTTACGTCTTCCAGGGTAAATTTCTCCCGAAGTAAAAACAAAAGCAGGAGCACATCGGGCTGCTTGCAAATCTGGTAGCGGTAAATATTAAGATAATGCCAGTGTAGCAAAAGGGGGAAGTGTTCACGCGGTATTTGATCCGCCGGTAACCTCTTTTTGAAAAGAAAGCTATCATCCTGCGGTATTATTTTAAGCTTCCGCGAGTAAGGTAAATACACGTGGGCCGCAGCCCTGCGCCACTCCTTAATTTCTTTTTCTGCTAACTTTATCTTTCCTGCTACCCTGGCATAGTCTGCCGGTCGCTCCCTCTTCATCTTTTCGGCTACTTCTACAGCGTATTCTAAATTCATCTTAGCCATATAGTTGGTGTAGGCGTTGTTATCCACTAAGGCTTTATATTCATCGGGTCCGGTGACGCAATGGAAACAAAATTTATTGCCCCTGCCCGGAATATAGGCCCCGAGATCAACCCAAAATCTGGCTGTCTCAAAGACCATCTCGGCGCCGTAATTCCACAGGAATTCCACGTCTCCCGTCACTTCTACATAGCGCTTTAAAGCATAGATAATATCCGCGTTTATATGGTACTGGGCGGTACCAGCCGGGAAATAAGCTGAGCATTCAAGGCCGCTGATGGTCCTCCAAGGATAAAGCGCTCCTTTATGCCTTAGCTCCCTGGCCCTGCTTCTTGCGGCATCAAGTAAACTATAGCGGTGTAGCAAAAGCGCTTTTGCTACCTCCGGCCAGGTGAAAAGGAAAAAGGGTAAGACGTATATATCAGAATCCCAGAAATAGTGGCCTCCGTAGCCTTCACCTGTCAAACCTTTAGCAGCTATATTGGTCTTGCCGTCCCTGCCTGTAGACTGCAAAAGAGAGAAAAGGCAAAACCTTATCCCTTGTTGGGCCGCCGGGTCCCCTTCGATCTTTATATCGGCATCTTCCCAGAAACCAGCAAGAAATTCTTCTTGCTCTTTTTCTAATATTTGGAATCCATCTTTCTTAGCCCTTCTCACTTCTTCCAAGGCCAAGTCTACCAAACTGTTTTCTTCATAATCCCTAGAGGTAAAGTAAGAAATATATTTAAAAAGGGTATAGGAAGCTCCTCTAGAAGCCCTGAGTTCGAACCTTACCTCCACCGTATCCTTACCTGCATAGCCTAAAACTTTAGCCTTATTAGCTGGCACCAGAGAATGTTCCACGGCACATACCAAAGAGAGCCCGCTTCTCAAAGTCTTCTGCCTAATCCAGGCTAACGTGCCTTCTACTTTGTTTTCCACAGTAATTAAACTGCGACCCTTAAGGCCGGCTCCCACCCTCATATCTTTGCTTCTTGTTAAATTGGAAACCTGGCCGTCGATACGAGAGGTAAACTTAAGCTCTCCTTCGAAGTTTAAAGGCTTTACAGTAATTGCTAGCGCCGCCAGCCGGGGCCGGGGAAAGGATACTATTCTTTTAATTTCGACCTCGACCTTCTTACCCGAAGCCGATTCCCAGACCACTTTGCGCCGGAGTATGCCCTTGTTTAAGTCTAAAACGCGCTCGTAAAAGTGTATCTTCCCTTTTAGAAGGTCAAATTCTTCCCCATCAATGTCGAGTTTTACGGTTTTTGCCTCGGCCACATTTAACATAGCTTGCCCTTTACGGGCGAATCCATACCCATCTTCCGGATACTCAATATCATACTCTTCATAAAAGCCGTTGAGATAGGTGGCGTTAAAGGTGGTCCCCGGCGGACCGCTGTACCCTTCTTCCAAATTCCCCCTCATACCTATATATCCATTTCCCGTGGCAAAAATGGTCTCGTCCCTATAGTTAGTCTCTATATCAAATTCCGTCTCCCGTATCTGCCACTCTTCAATAGGATAAATTTTCATCCTTCCCCCTCCGGTCTCTTTTCCTTTCAGAGCAAAGCTTCAGCAAAGCTAGTGCCTTCAAGGTGGTAAGGTACGTGCAAAAGTTCAGCTACAGTAGCTGCCAGATCGGCCATGGTAGGACGAAGCCCGATATCTACCGGCCGCACAGGCTGGCCGTAGGCCAGGACAGGTACATATTCTCGGGAATGGTCCGTGCTGGGGGTAGTGGGGTCACAACCGTGGTCTGCAGTGATAAAAAGCACATCCCGGGGACCTAAGTTCTCCAGTAACTCTGGAAGGCGCCGGTCAAAGGCTTCTAAGGCAGAAGCATACCCCTTCACGTCGTTGCGGTGCCCGTAAAGCATGTCGAAGTCTACTAAATTAGTAAATATCAGGCCCCGCTCGCTTTCACGTAAAAATTTACAAGTTTTATCTACTCCATCCATGTTGTCATGGGTATGACTCCACCGGGATATACCTCGACCGGCAAAAATATCCTTTATTTTTCCCACAGCTAATACCTGTAATCCGGCCTGGCTTAAAATATCTAGCAAAGTAGGACGAGGAGGTTCCAGGGAAAAATCCTGGCGCCGGTCGGTGCGGATGAAATGGCCGGGTTCCCCCACAAAAGGCCGGGCGATAACCCTTCCCACCGCGTGCTCCCCTTTAAGAAGCTCGCGGGCTATCCGGCAGTACCGATATAGCTCTTCTACCGGGATAATCTCCTCATGGGCGGCAATTTGAAATACGCTATCGGCCGAAGTATAAACAATAGGGTACCCTGTGCGCATATGTTCTTCGCCCAGTTCATGGATGATCTCTGTACCTGATGCCGGTTTGTTACCCAATACTTTACGGCCTATAGCTTTTTCAAAGGATTTGATGATCTCCGGCGGGAAGCCATTGGGATATAAAGGAAAGGGCCTTTCTAAAATGAGGCCGGCCAGCTCCCAGTGTCCGGTAGTAGTATCCTTACCCGGTGCTTGAGACCCCATCTTCCCGTAAGCGGCAATGGGTTCGGTGGCTGGCGGGATACCCCGTAAAGGTATAATATTCCCCAACCCCATCTGAGCCATATTAGGTAGGTGTAAATCCACCTCTTTGGCTATATTTCCCAAAGTGTTGCTGCCCTCATCCCCGTATTGAGGTGCATCGGGTAGCTCACCTACTCCCACGCTATCTAAAACTAATACCACTACACGGTCTATTACCATAGCCTTTATCCCCCATTTCCTAATGGGTAAGGAAGGAAATTAATCGTGACGCCAGCTAGAAAGATAATCTTCCTGTTCGGGTGTGAGGGTATCTATTTCTACTCCCACAGATTTAAGCCAAAGGAGGGCGACCCGGTTATCTATTTCTTCAGGTACAGGCAAAACTTTAGAAGGAAGATTTCTCCCTTCCTTGGCTAAATATTCCATGCACAGGGCCTGAAGGCTAAAGGAAAGATCCATAATTTCTACCGGGTGACCGTCCGCTGCTGCGATATTCACCAGCCTGCCCTCGGCTAAAAGATACAGCCTACGGCCATCCTTAAGCTCAAATTCTTCTACATTCCGGCGTACCAGCCGGCGGCTACGGGAGGCCGCCTCTAAATCCTTCTTGTTTATTTCCACGTCAAAATGGCCGGCATTGGCCAGAATGGCTCCATCTTTCATCAATGCATAATGTTCCCCGTGGATAACATTAATACACCCGGTGGTAGTAATGAATATATCGCCGACCTTGGCTGCCTCGGCCATGGGCATAACCTCAAAGCCGTCCATAAGGGCTTCCATAGCCTTGATGGGATCTACTTCTACCACAACCACCCGCGCTCCCAATCCTCTCCCCCGCAGGGCCACTCCCCGCCCGCACCAGCCATAGCCGGCTACTACTACTGTTTTCCCGCAAACAGCCAGATTAGTAGTACGTATAATCCCGTCCCAGGTCGACTGGCCCGTACCATAACGGTTATCAAAGAGGTGTTTAGAGCGGGCATTATTAACGGCCAGCATGGGAAAGGCCAAAACCCCATCCCTCTCCATGGCTTTAAGCCTAAGGATACCTGTGGTAGTCTCCTCTGCCCCACCTAAAACTTCCTCTAAAGCGTCCCGGCGTTCAGTATGTAAGAGGTGCACTAAATCTCCCCCATCATCTATGATAAGCTGGGGCCTAGTGTCAAGAACCTTATGTAAAAACAAGCTGTATTCCTCAAGGGTACATCCGTGCCAAGCAAAGACGCTAATCCCCAGGTCGGCTAAAGCGGCACAGACATCATCCTGGGTGGAAAGGGGGTTAGAGCCGCACAGGGCCACTTCTGCTCCTCCAGATTTTAGCACTTCAGCTAAGTAGGCGGTTTTGGCCTCAACATGTAAGCACATGCCTATCCGGAGGCCTTGAAAAGGCTTAACCTGCTCGAAGGACTGGCGGACCTGGTTTAACACCGGCATATGGTGGCGAACCCACTCCAGTTTTTGTTTGCCATCTTTGGCTAAATCAGGGTTACGGATTAAAGAAGCGGCCATATTCGATACTCCTTTCGGCTTTTTATGCATCTTTTTTCCCGGCTGTCCCTATGTCTAGCCTTCCTGGAGTGTGAGAGCACCGGCATCCTCGCTCTAAGGGAATGCGGGGGATGGCCTGGAATATAAGCTCTCTGAGGTTCCTGCCGTTTCTGTCCATGACCTCTAATACTTCCTCATGAGTCAAGGGAGCATCCGAGATACCCGCTGCCATATTGGTAACCATGGCGATGGTGCTATAACAAAGCCCGGCTTCATGGGCCAGAATAACCTCGGGAACGGCGGTCATACCTACCACATCGCCCCCCAGCTGCCTTATCATCCGGATCTCAGCCGGGGTTTCAAAGCGGGGACCCTCGGTACAGGCGTAAACGCCTCCATCGTGGGCTTTAATCCCTAAATCTTTTGCTGTCTTTAAAAGTATCCCCCGTAGCTCGGGACAGTAAGGCTGGGTAAAATCGGTATGCACAACCCCTGTTTCGCCGCCTTCAAAAAAGGTATAGACTCTGGTTTTAGTAAAATCCAGGAAATCATGAACTATAACAAATTCCCCCGGTTTATAATCAGGATTGGTAGAGCCTACTGCTGCCGTAGCTATAACCCGCTCCACCCCTAAAACCTTTAAGGCCCAAATATTAGCCCGGTAGTTAACCCTATGCGGGGGTAAGGAATGCCCTTCTCCGTGGCGGTTCATAAACACCACTTCTTCTCCTTTATAAAGGCCGACCTTCACCGTAATTTCCCCATAAGGCGTCTCCACCCTTTGTTCCCGCATCTCCAGCATACCCGGGTCATAAACGCCGGTCCCACCGATGATGGCGATGCGCAATTTCCTTTTCCCCTTTCTCTAAAAATCTTTTCGTCAAGATATTAACCTTCCCCACCTCAATAGTAAAGGGGGCCAGGGATAATCCGTGTATAAACTGATAGCTTAAGACGAAACCTAGAAAAAGGCTTTACTCTTTTTAAGGAGGGCTTACTCCTCTATGCCCGAGTTCCGCCAAGATCCCGTCACACAAAACTGGGTGATCATCGCAACCGAAAGGGCTAAACGTCCTTCCGACTATGCCTCTACTGATAATAAAGGACGAGAAACAAAAGCGACCGTAAAAGATACTTGCCCCTTTTGCCCGGGTAATGAAAAGCAAACTCCACCGGAAGTATTCGCCCTGCGCTCTCCTGATACAAAGGCCGACTCCCCCGGTTGGCAGGTGCGCGTAGTGCCCAATAAGTTTGCTGCCCTTCTCCCGGAAGAAAACGGAGAAGAACAAAAAACGGAGTTATACCGTTGTCTACCCGGAAAGGGAGTACATGAAGTTATAATCGAAATACCCGAGCACGAAGCAAGCTTCCCTGATTATCCTCCGCAACAGGCCGTTAAGGTACTACAAGCCTGGCGGCAGCGCTACCTCCAACATTCCCAAAAGGGTCTAAAATACATCCAGATTTTCAAAAACCAAGGCCAAATAGCTGGAGCTTCCCTAGAACACCCCCACAGCCAGCTCCTTGCCACCCCCTTTATACCCCCGGCTGTAAGCCAAGAGTTTAACCGGGTACAAGAATACCTGGAAAAGGAAGAAAGCTGCCTTTTTTGTGATCTCCTAGAAGAAGAGATGCAAAAGGGAGCCCGGGTGGTGGCTTTCAACAAGAAGTTTTTAGCCTTCTGCCCCTATGCTTCCCGCTTCCCCTTTGAAACCTGGATCTTCCCCCGGCAGCACCAATCTCACTTTGGGGAAATAGAAGATGAAAATTTAGAAGATCTGGCTGCCATAATGCAAGATGTCCTGGGACGGCTTCAAAGGGCCCTGCAAGATCCCCCTTTTAACTTAATTTTGCGCAGCGCTCCTGTAAACGGTGAAACCCAGGAGATAAATGGGTATCATTGGCACTTTCAACTCCTCCCTCGTTTAACTATAGTAGCCGGGTTCGAATACGGAACCGGCATCTATATCAACCCAACGCCTCCAGAGCTGGCTGCCCAATTTTTAACACAGGCTAATAAGGAGGACGAAAATGACGGAGAAACTTAAAATATTATTCGTTTCTTCGGAGGTTGCGCCCTTGGCTAAAACTGGCGGCCTAGCCGACGTAGCCGGTAGCTTGCCCAAGGCCCTGGCCAGGCGGGGAATGGATGTGCGCGTGGCCCTTCCTCGCTACCGCCATATCACCAACATCGATTATCTAACCGATCTGCCCGTGGAAATGGACGGAAGTTTAGAGACGGCTATCATCCGCCATACAACCCTCCCAGGCGAACCCCCTGTGCCAGTATACCTCGTAGATAACTACAAGTATTTCTATCGCGAAGGGATGTACGGTTATGCGGACGACGATGCCCGCTTTAATTTCTTCTGTAAGGCCATCCTGGCCCTTTTACCCTGGATAGATTTTAAGCCCGACATCATCCATTGTAACGACTGGCAGACAGCACCCATCCCCCTTTTTCTAAAAGTAAAGCACGAAAATAATCCTTTTTACCGCTATACAGCTACTATCTTTACCATCCACAACCTGCAATACCAAGGCCATTTCCCTAAAGAGACGTTAAAACTGATGGCTTTAGGAGATGAGTTCTTTACTCCCGAACTCCTGGAGTTTTATGGAAAAGTAAACTTTATGAAAGCCGGTCTCCTTTATGCTGATCTTTTAAACACGGTAAGCCCTAAATATGCTCTGGAGATCCAGACACCCGAATTGGGGGAGGGTCTGGACGGTGTGTTACGTAAAAGGGCTGCGGACTTACGGGGGATATTAAACGGCATCGATTATGAGGAATTTAATCCTGCCACAGATCCCCGCCTGGCCGTAAACTACGACATCCATAACCTGGAGGGTAAAAAAGAAAATAAAAAAGCCCTTCAGCGGGAATTACAACTTCCCGTGCAAGAGGTACCTGTGCTGGCCGTAATCTCCCGGCTGGTAAGCCAAAAAGGGCTGGACCTTCTTGCTGCTATCCTGGATATCCTTTTACAACAGGATGTACAATTAGTTCTTTTAGGTAAAGGTGATGATTATTTCCAGCAGCTCTTCTCCCAATATAAAGTAAAATACCGCCATAAGATGGCTGTAAAAATAGGGTTCGATCCGGACCTTGCCCAACGGATATACGCCGGAGCCGATATCTTCCTTATGCCCTCGCGCTTTGAACCCTGTGGTCTAGCGCAAATGATAAGCCTACGTTACGGGACAGTACCGGTGGTGCGGGCTACCGGTGGCCTGGAAGATACCATTCTGGATTTCCACCAGTATCCTGAGAAGGCCAACGGATTCATTTTTCATGAGTATTCCCCCCAGGCCTTTCTCCAGGCCATAAACCGGGCCTTAAAAGTTTATTATACCCAACCCCATGAGTGGAGAAAAATTATGGAGCGGGGTATGCAGGCCGATTTTTCTTGGGGAGTTTCTGCCGCCCACTATGAAGAAATGTACCGAGAGGCCCTTTCTAAACGCAAAAGTAGTAGATAACCGCAGGCGGTATCTTCCTGCGAAAAGTGGCACGGATACTTAAAAATAAAACACTTAAAAGGGATAGGCCAAGAACCTATCCCTTTTTAGTGTTTCTTTAGAGTTTTATCCAGGTGGACCGGGTGGGCCTTAAGAACCTGGAGGGCTTTTTAGTGTTGTATTTTTAGGGTTTTACCCTTCTTAAGAGTTTAGGCTTTACACTTTCCAGTCGCCTTTATGGATTATGAAACTCCAGTTAAGGCCGTTATTGTTATCCCAGTTGTTGGCGCTGTCTTTGAAGCAGAAGTTCAAGCGGTCGTAATCCTCAGAAACCCGGATATTTTTTACCCAGCCATAGCCGGTGCGCTCCATGGGGTGATCATAAATTTCTTGCCAGTTATTGGGATCGCCGTAACCTGTGCGCATCCAAATCTGGTCGGCCCCGCATTGGGCTAGGAGCCCGTAATACATTATAGTAACCTCACTACCCGCAGTTACAGGTACCGGATCCACCACTACACCTCCAGGATATTCTGCAGCCCGCATCTGTTCCAGCCTGGTGCGGTCTTCATCTACAAAACGGCTTCGGCCTCTGTCACCCATCTTTAAATTAAAAGCACCTCCCTTGGGAATAAACTAAACTTCCGGAACATAGATTTCCCCAGGGGGAGGTGTCGCTATACGCGGCTTTACCCTTCGAAAAGGGCTACTTTTTTACCGCCTGGCGTTCCACCCAGGGCTTGAGTACTTTACCCGGAGTTCTTCCACCAGTTTTTCTTCCCCTGGAGTTAATTTTCCGGGGAGCAAGCGCAAATCGTAAAGCTCTTCAAAGCTGCGTACAATGGCTTCCTTGATCTCCTCTTTAGAGACAGGGCGGCCTAAAACTTCTTCCAGCCCGCAAGCCCGGCGGGTAAACTTTTCTTGTAACTTATAACGCTCCTCGGGAGAAGGAAATTTTAACACTTCAAATAAGCCTTCTACATTTTGCCTTAAAACAAGGGAGCCGTGCTGGAGCACCACTCCCCCTTTCCTGGTCTGGGCGCTCCCGATGAGTTTCCTGCCTTCAACTGTAATTTCATACCAAGAAGGAGCATCAAAGCAAGCTGCCGAAGTATGCTGGCTTAAAACCTTTTCCCGGCCGGAGGCGATCTCTACTTTAAGCCCCAACAGTTCTAAACCACTAGCTAGCGCCCGGGCCACCCTAAGGTAGGAGGGTAAAACTCCCCCGGCCATCAAGCGGTGGTCCTCCTTGACTACTATACTATACGTAATTTCCTTATCATGTAAGACTGCGCGGCCACCGGTTAGGCGCCGGACGAGACCGAAGCCCTTGGCTTTTAGGGCTGTAACATCTACTTCCTTTTCTAGGGATTGGGCATAACCTAAAGAAAGGGCCGGGGGATCCCAGGTATAGAAGCGTAATGTAGGAGGGACCCGGCCGGCCTGGTGCTCCAAAAGGATAGCTTCGTCTACGGCCATATTGGTAGCCGCATC
>NZ_JAKKUR010000123.1 GCF_021890735.1 Thermanaeromonas sp. | reverse complement strand
GGCGCGGTGGTCTGCGATGTAGCCCGGCCGCGGGATGTGTCCCGGCGGGTGGCGGAGGAAAGGGATGATGTGCTGGTTATTGAAGGTGGAGTGGTAGAGGTACCGGGGGAAGTTGATTTTCACTTTAACTTCGGCTACCCGCCCGGCCTGGCCTACGCCTGCATGGCCGAGACCATGATTTTAGCCCTGGAAGGCCGGCTGGAGAGCTTTACTTTGGGCCGTGACTTAACGGTAGAGCAAGTGGATGAGATAAGCCGCCTGGCCCGCAAGCACGGTTTCCGCCTGGCGGGTCTTAGGAGCTTTGAGCGGCCGCTACCGGAGGAGAAGATCTTGGCCGTTCGAGAGCGGGCTAAAAAGAAGTTGGCAGCGTCACCTTCTCACCTGGGGGGGTGAGACTTCTACTTGTGAATTTTTTTGCTTTACCAGGAGGATTTTCAAAAGGCTTGTCGAATTTATGTATTAGTGGTAAGACCACTGAACTCATATACTTACATAAGGAAGGGAGGAGGTTTATGAACAAAAAGGCGGGCTTAACTAAAATTAAAAGGAAAACAAAGCTTCTAATTTTAGCACTAGTAGCAGGACTCCTTATAGGAGTAACTGCAGGTTGCTCTAAAGGGCAACAAGCTACTCCGAAAGAAAACTATCCTACTAAACCCATTACTTACCTAATTTGCTTTGACCCTGGTGGCCAGTCGGATCGCGAGGCGCGGCGGCAGCAACCTTTGTTGGAGAAGATTTTGGGCCAGAAGGTGGTCATAGATTATAAAGTAGGAGGAGGCGGGGCAGTAGGCTGGAGCGAGCTTGCTCGTTCCAAACCCGATGGCTACACCATCGCCGGATTTAATCTACCTCATATAATCCTGCAACCTATGCAGCAGCAGACGGGTTATACTACAGAACAAATAGTACCCGTAGCCCTCTTCCAATCTACACCTTTAGGTCTGGCTGTGCTAAAGACAAGCCCTTATGATACTCTTGAGGAGTTTTTGGAGGAAGCCAAAAAGAGACCCGGACAGATCTCGATAGGAGGCTCAGGGACCTTCTCCGGTCATCAGTTCGCTACCATGAGGTTGGAAAAGCTGACGGGTACGAAGTTTAAATATGTACCCTTTACCGGGGCGGCACCTCAGATTACTGCTTTCCTGGGCGGCCATGTGGACGCTATCTTCGGTAACTCTGATGACCTTGTGAAGCATAAAGATCAGATACGTCTCTTGGCCTTTGCAGGAAACGAGAGGTTTGAGGCCTTCCCTGATGCCCCTACCTTTAAGGAGAAAGGCATTGACCTGGTAGAGAGTATAGACCGCGGGGTGGCCGTACCGCCGGGTACTCCCGACCACGTAATTAAGAAGCTCGAAGAGGCCTTCCTACAAATAGCTCGCGATCCAGAAATCCAGGCCCAGATGAAGAAGGAAGGTTTCGTTCCTTTAGCCATGGGGCATGAAGAATGTAAAGCTCACATAGCAAAACTAACCCAAATATACAAGGCGCTGGCGGATGAGCTCAAAGCTCAACCTAACTCCCAAAAGTAACAAGAAGAGGGATCCTAAGTGCGTACGCAGCGTGCAGCAGACATAACCAGTGGTCTGGCACTTGCAATCTTGGGCGTTGTATCCCTTATGGCCTCCTTGTCTATCCACGGGGTCACGGGGGAGCACTTGCACCCCCGTACCCTCCCCCTCCTACTAAGCTGGATAGTGTTGGGTGCGGGGCTTCTTCTTTCAATCTTAAGCTGGGCCAATCGGAGCAAAGATAAGCCCGTTGACTGGCCCGAATCGGCGGGCCTCAAACGGATATTAGTTACCTTACTGAGTATTGTTATATATTTAGTCTTATTGGAACCTCTAGGATTTTCTTTAAGTAGCTTTGTTTTCATTACTTTTTTAACCTGGTATTTGGGACGTTATCGGTGGTTTGTATCCTTAGGCTTAGGAATACTGGCGGGGAGTGCTATCTCCTTCGTATTTATCCATTTCTTGGGGCTAACCTTGCCTACAGGTCCCCTAGGGTGGTAGGAGGCAGGAAATATGGAATTTGCTTGGACTCTTCTCTGGCAGGGTTTTAGCCAGGCACTGACGCCGATGAACATTTTGTACGCGCTACTGGGCTGCCTAGTAGGTACTCTGGTCGGAGTTTTACCGGGCATTGGACCCACTTCGGCCATCGCTATTCTTTTACCCCTGACGACTATTTTACCACCTGTACCGGCTATTATCATGATGGCGGCCATATACTACGGGGCCATGTACGGCGGCTCCACTACTGCTATTGTGGTTAACATCCCTGGAGAAGCCTCTTCGGTGCCCACGGCTTTAGACGGATTCCAGCTTGCCCGGCAGGGCAGGGCCGGAGCTGCCTTGGGTATTTCTGCCATATCTTCCTTTGTGGCGGGGACGATAAGTTTAGTAGGGCTAACCTTTTTTGCCCCCACACTGGCCAGCGTGGCCTTAGCCTTTGGCCCGCCTGAATATTTTGCCCTTATGTTTATGGCCTTAAGTCTAGTTGTTAGCCTGTCTGGCAAAGCACTACTTAAGGGCTTGATCGCGACTGCTATAGGCTTGCTGGTGGCTATGGTGGGATTGGATCCCTTGACCGGAGAGGCACGGCTTACCTTTGGTTCAGTTTCCCTCATGGCCGGGGTCAATTTTATCAGTGTGATAATCGGTTTATTTGCCATTGGTGAGGTGTTAGTAAATATAGAAAGGGCAGCCAGTCATATTTATGAAACTAAGATACGTAATTGGTTGCCCACCTTAGAAGACATAAAGCAGAGTTTGGGAGCCATGTTGCGTTCCTCGGTTATAGGCTTTTTCCTGGGGCTTTTGCCCGGATGTAGCCCGGCGGTGACTACCTTTGTGGCTTACGATGTAGAAAAAAAGGTGTCTAAGCGGCCGCACCTTTTCGGCCGGGGCGCCATTGAAGGGGTAGCCGCAGCTGAAGGAGCTAACAATGCTACTTGTAGCGGTGGGTTCGTGCCCCTATTTTCCTTCGGTATCCCTTCTGGACCTGCCCTGGCAGTATTGCTGGGCGGGTTTATGATGTACGGGCTTCAGCCCGGGCCCATGCTCTTTAAGGAAAACCCGGATCTGGTGTGGGCAGTAATTGCCAGCATGTATATAGGTAACTGCATATTGTTGATCCTAAACTTACCTTTGGTGGGCTTGTGGGCACGCATAGCCTTGATTCCCTTCCCGATACTAGGTCCACTGATCATCCTTTTCTCGGTCATAGGCGCCTACAGCGTGCGGTTCTTGATGTTCGATGTGTGGGTGGCCCTTCTTTTCGGCATTATAGGCTACCTTATGCGCAAGCTGGGCTACCCCCTTGCCCCCATGGTTTTGGCCACTGTTTTAGCCCAGATGCTGGAGACTTCCCTTAAACAATCCCTGGTACTTTCCGGGGGCTCTCCTTTTATCTTCTTTACCCGTCCCATCTCGGCAAGCTTCATAGCTTTAGCTCTCATAATGATCGCTTGGGGATTATGGCTAAACTTCCGGGGCCGGGGAGCAGAACTAGCCGCTGATGACGGGGAAGCTTGACTTTGTAAGGCTCCCGTGCAACCTTTAAAAGTTGGGGG
>NZ_JAKKUR010000122.1 GCF_021890735.1 Thermanaeromonas sp. | reverse complement strand
AGCCTGAGCCTATCCCGCTTTCGCTGGTAAGCCGGAAAAGACCTATCTCACTGGTGTTATTCACGTGAGTTCCTCCGCATAGCTCCAAGCTATAATCCCCGATCTTTACCACCCGAACCTGCTCACCATATTTTTCACCAAAAAGGGCTATGGCGCCCATAGCCTTGGCTTCTGGCAAGGACGTCTCAAAGGTAGTCACCGGCAGGTTGGCCAAGATCTGTTCATTCACCCTGGCCTCTACTGCCTTTAACTCCTCTATGGTAAGTGGGGCAAAATGTGTAAAATCAAAGCGCAGGCGGTCCGGAGCGACTAGAGAACCGGCTTGAGCGGCGTGCTCGCCCAGCACGTCTTTTAATGCCCTATGGAGAAGGTGGGTGGCCGTATGGTTGCGAGCGGTGTTACGCCTTCTCTCTCGATCTACGGCAAGCTTAACCCGGTCTCCCTCGGCCAGCGTCCCCTTACGAACTTTTACCTCATGAATAATCCTGCCATCGGGTAAGCGGCGGGTGTCCCGGACTAAAGCCTCTCCATCTACCCAGAAGATCTGGCCCTGGTCTCCCACTTGGCCGCCGCCTTCCGGATAAAAGGGCGTGCGGTCAACTAGGACATATCCCTGTGCACCTTCTTCGAGGGCCTTAACCCGCTGACCATCCTGCACTAAAGCTAAAACTTCTGCCTCCTCCTCTAATGCTTCGTAGCCGGTAAAAAGACTTTGCCCGGTCTCCCCCAGAGCAGTAGCCAGGGCAACAGCCCATTCATAGGCTTTGCCTTCTTCCCGGGCGGCTCTGGCCCGCTCCCTCTGGTTTTCCATAGCCTGGGCAAAGCCCTCCCTGTCCACTCCCAACCCCCTTTCGGCCGCGATCTCCTCGGTAAGGTCCAGGGGAAAACCGTAAGTATCATAGAGGGTAAAAGCCTCTTGGCCGGTTATCACTTGCCGGCCTTCTTTCACGGCCCGGTCTAAAATGACATTTAAAACCCTCATGCCTTCATGGAGGGTACTGTGGAACCGCTCTTCTTCCTGCCGGATTACTCTCCTTATCTCCTCCTCCCTTTCCGCCAGCTCCGGGTAGGCCCCTCCCATAATGTCCACAACAACAGGTACCAGGCGGTAAAGGAAAGGTTTATCTAGACCTAAAGCCATGCCGAACCGGGAAGCCCGGCGCAAAATACGCCGCAAAACGTAGCTACGCCCTTCATTTCCCGGCAATACTCCGTCAGCTATTATAAACGTGCAGGATCGTGCATGGTCGGCAATAACACGGAAGGGGAAACCTTCCTCTCCGCGGTCGTACCTACGGCCGGTGATCTTCTCTACCGCTGCTATAAGGGGCCACAAGAGGTCAGTCTCAAAGTTGCTATCCACCCCCTGGAGGACAGAAGCCATACGCTCCAATCCCATGCCGGTATCGATACTGGGCCGTGGCAAAGGCGTAAGATTTCCGGCGGCATCGCGGTTGTACTGCATGAAAACCAAATTCCAGATCTCCAGCCATCTATCGCAGTCGCAGACCCCTAAAGCGCACCTTTCAGACGAACACGCATATTCAGGCCCGCGGTCATAGATGATTTCACTGCAAGGTCCACAGGGCCCGGTCTCCCCCATGGCCCAGAAATTATCCTTTTCTCCCATACGTACAATCCGCTCGGGCGAAAGCCCCGCTATCTCCTGCCAGAGCTCAAAGGCTTCCTCATCATCCCGGAAAACGGTAACCCACAGCCGCTCCTTGGGTAACTCTAAAACCCGTGTCAGAAACTCCCAAGCGAACTCAATAGCTTCTTTTTTGAAGTAATCACCAAAGGAAAAATTACCCAGCATCTCAAAAAAAGTATGGTGCCTGGCCGTCCGGCCTACAGTTTCCAGATCGTTATGTTTACCTCCTGCCCGGACGCATTTCTGCGCAGTAGTAGCCCGGCTATACGACCGCCGGTCCAGCCCTAGAAAAACGTCTTTAAACTGCACCATACCGGCATTAGTAAAAAGCAATGTGGGATCATTGTACGGCACCAGCGAAGAACTAGGTACGACAGTATGACCTTTGCTGGCAAAATACCGCAAAAAACTTTCCCGTAACTCGCTCCCTCTCAAGACGGGCCTCCACTCCTCGTCAAAACTAAACCTCGCCCCCGTTTGTCCGGGATGACGAGGTTTTGTCGGCTAAATTTTCCTTCATTATAACCTTATTTTTATGCCTTTGTCAATTAAGGTGCAATTTAAGGGCCTTATTTAAGCTCAAACGACCTTGGGCGGGTTATTTCTTTACTTCCTCTAAGGCACGTTCGAGAAGCTCTAAAGTTAAGGGTCCAGTGTATTTAAGTCTTATTACCCCCTGGGCATCCACCAAGTAGCTGGTAGGTATGGCGCGCACTAAGTAGAGTTTGGTGGCTACGTCCTCCGTATCCAAAACTACGGGAAAGGTGTAACCGTTTGTTTGTAAAAATTTTTTTACTTCCTCCAAAGACCTTTCGCTACTTATCAGGTTGACAGCTAAAACCTCGACCTCCCCCCTGTATTTCTCAAAGAATTCCTGTATCTCCGGCATCTCCGCCCGGCACGGCGGGCACCAAGTCGCCCAAAAATTAAGAAAAACAGGTTTGCCTTTAAGCTGTGAGAGAGCAACGGTCCTGCCCTGCATATCCGGTAAGGTAAAATCTGGAGCCAAGTATCCTACCTCCGGTCTTACCTCAACTTTTCCGGCTTCCGGCCTTCCGGTCGGCTTTTGGTCCACCAGCGAGCCTGAGGTGCTCCCGGCATCCCCTCCCGCTTCCCGGTCAGAGCGCCACAAGAAAAATCCCCCAGCTCCGGCTAAGAAAAGAAAAATTACTATCACTGATACTACTAATCCTACATTACGGCGCATAAGGGATCTCCTTTCCATCTTAAACTATTGGGCATCCCTGGGCTAAAACTTTTGGGCTAAAAAGTGAGCCATGAAGCTAAACGGTCCCAATTACCTGTCAATATGAGGAGACCCGCTCCCACCAGCACCCATCCGCTCGCCTTAACAAGGCGAGGCATCCAAGGTCTATACCGTGTTAAAACCTGTAAGAACCATCCCCAAGAAAGTGCTACAATAAGAAAGGGAACGCCTAACCCCAAGGAATATGCGCCCAACAAATAAGCGCCTGTAGAAAGGCTTGCCGTATTCCCCGCCAACACCAGGATGGACCCCAATACCGGCCCGGTGCAGGGCGTCCACCCGGCAGAAAAAGCCATCCCTAACAAAAAGGAACTCAAGGGACCAGCTTTCCTAGGCTGGAAATGAAACCGCTTTTCCAAGTTAAGAAGTTTTGGTTTCAGTATCTCAGCCATATGGAGACCAAAAATAATTATAATTAGTCCACTTATCTTCCGCACTAACGCTTGATGCCGCAAGAGGAGAGCGCCTACGGTGCTAGCCGAAAGACCTAAGAGGATAAAGATTAAACTAAAACCTATTATAAAAAGAAAGGCCTTCCCCAATACCGGCATCCTGACGCCCTTCGTTTTTTCAGCCCTTTCCAATTCACCTAATGCGGTACCCGCAAGATAACTCAAATAGCTCGGGACCAAGGGAAGCACACAAGGAGAAAGAAAAGAAATTACAC
>NZ_JAKKUR010000034.1 GCF_021890735.1 Thermanaeromonas sp. | reverse complement strand
CTGGACCGCTTCAAGAGCATAAACGACCGCTTCGGTCATGCGGCAGGAGACCGGGTTCTGAAGAGCGTAGTGTCCGCCTTTAAAGAGCGGCTACGGAAGACAGACTGCCTGGCCCGCTGGGGAGGGGAGGAGTTCGTCATACTCCTTCCGGAGACCGGGGTAGAAGGGGCGGCCACACTTGCGGAAGAGCTGAGGCGGAAGTTGGACGAAATGGAAATCCCCAGGGTGGGCCGGGTGACGGCCAGCTTTGGCGTGACGGGCTACCGCCCGGGCGACACGGTCGACGCCGTCACGCAGAGGGTCGACGGTGCCCTCTACCGGGCTAAAGGGAACGGGCGGAACTGCGTATGTGTAGAAGGCCGCGAGAAACATATCTTTTCCGACCGACCTGAGCAAGTGGGAAAGTGAAATAAGTGCTCGGACGCATTGTGGCGGCTCGCTGTAGTTGCACTCATTTTTTCGGGGCGAAATCTCGAGTTCAAATGGGGTGAGCGTAATGCATTTAGTTATCCAAGGCCGGAACTTTGAAGTTCCACACAGGTTCCACCAGTACGCCGAGAAGCGGCTGAAGAAGCTAGAGAGGCTCCTCGACGACGAAGACATTGAGGTCCAGGTGACCGTCTCGGCTAACCGGGGCAGGTATACCGTGGAAGCGACCGTGTTTGTGGAGGGGTACATCATGCGCGGGGAGGAGACCGCGGAGACCACTCACAGTGCTGTGGACCTGGTGCTGGAGAAGCTCGAGAGGCAGGTGGAGAAGTACAAGACCAGACTGATCAAAAAGAAGAGGGCGAGGGCCGGCGAACGGGAAGAGAGGGCCGCCGGCCGGCCGCCGGAGGAAGGGGAAGAAAGGGAAGAGCAGAAGGTAGTGAAGGTCAAGCGGTTCCCCGTAAAGCCGATGACTGTGGAAGAGGCCATAATGCAGATGGAGCTCCTAGGGCACGACTTTTTCGTCTTCGCCAACGCTGAGACGGAAAAGGTGAGCGTGCTGTACCGCCGCAGGGACGGCCAGTACGGGCTTATTGAGCCAGAGCTTGACTAGAGGAACAGCTACGGGCCCTGCCCCCACAAATTTACCGCCGACAGCCCCCGCGAGGAGCGCCAAAAGCTTCCCCGGGGGCTTTTGCTTTCAGAGAAAAAAAGCCGTAGGAGAGCACAAACACCTTTGCCCCAGGAATTTGTGCTTGCTTTCACAATTTGGTTGCATTTGGGGGATAGTGAAAATTAAGGCTGGCATCTTTTCTGGGAGTATTACGTTGAGGGACAAGGAAATTGCGAGCATGATGTCGAAATTTTATTCTGATCACATATGGATTGCATTCGGGTCGGCATTCCCCGAAAAGGGTTCTTTAGCGTTAAAGCCTTTGTACTAGACGTAGCCCGTAAATAGGCCCGCAAATTATAGTCGAGAAGAGAGGGAGGGACATATTGGCTGGTGGCCGGAATACCTGAACTACGCGTGGGTGTGGGCTTCAGCGACGAACACGACGCCGAGGCCGCGGTACAGCGCGCTCTGGAGCAGGCTTTAAGCCGGACCGGACGACCCGCCCTGACGCTGGTTTTGACCACTGAGGGCTACGCTCCGGAAGAGGTGCTTGCAGGCGCCGTAAAGATGGTAGGTAATTCCCCGCTGGTGGGCGCGTGGACACCGGGTATTATCTTTGGCTTTGAAGTATGCGCCAGAGGTGTGGGTGTCTGCACTATCGGCGGAGAAGGAATAGAGGCGGTAACCCACCTGGAAAGGACTATATCCGCATGCCCCTTTGCCAGAGGTGAAAAAGCGGGCGAGGCTTTAATAGACAAAGGCGGAGAAAGCCCCGGAACTGTTTTGCTTTTTCCGGACGGATCCAGCGCCAACATCTCTGAGCTATTGCGGGGACTGTATAACGCCATGGGTCCGGACTTTAAGTATATAGGGGGAGGCAGCGGGGATAATTTGCGCTTCAACAGCACTTACCAATTTACCGAAGAAGGGGTAGGCAGTGATGCTATAGCCGCGGCAGTATTGAGGGGGATAAACTTTAACGTGGAGCTGGACCACGGGTGGAGCCCTGCAGGCGAGCCTTTTACTATAACCAGGGCGGAGGGCAGGCGAGTTTATGAAATTGACGGAGTTCCAGCCTTTGAGAGGTATACCGCTCTGGTCCGCAGGTGTACTCGAAACGGATTTCCTTACTACGGAATGCAATATCCTTTCGGTTTGCCCGCTGCCGGGGGAAAATTTATCATTCGGGACCCTCTGAAAGCAGAGGAAGACGGAAGCATTTTATTTGTTACAGAAATTCCAGAAAATACTATTGCTACTATCATGGAAGGGGATGCTGAGAGTCTCGTTGCAGCTGCCGGGAGGGTAGCGGAAAGTGCCTTAAATACGCCGGCCACTCCCAAGGTTCTTATCTTGTTTGATTGTGTCTCCCGCTATTTATTGCTGGGCAAAGATTTCTCCAGGGAAATGGAGGCAATAGCCCGGAGGCTTAAACCCGAAATTCCTGTTTTCGGGATGCTTTCTTTCGGAGAAATAAGCAGTGTCTCCGGGACTCCACTGTTTTATAACAAGACGATCGTGGCGGCCGCGGGGTGGTAGATAGTGTCCTTTGATGTTGCTGAGCTTTTGACCTTATACGAGATAGTAAATTTTTCCTTCCCGGAACGATACGAAGAACTGATACAGGAAATAGCGGAGAAAGGAAGCCGGCTTCTCGGAATACGCCGGCTGGCCATAATGGTTGATGAGGGCGGCAGGCTCATATGCCTGGGGAAATGGGGTTTTAGAAAAGGCGAGGATTTCGCCCAAAGAATCACGGATCCCGGCGAGAACGGGTTTGTTTATACGATGTCCCACGGCTTGCGGGGCTTAATATTTCTGGAAGCTTCAGCACGGATTTCCGGCCGAGAGAAAAGGCTATTCAACATTTTTGCCCGCCGCATCGAAGACGTAATTGCGCTTAAACAAATGGAAAGCAAAATAAAGGAATCCGAGCGGGAAAAGAAGACCATTTTGGACAGTATTCTGGAGCTGCTTATTTACCAGGATGCTGAGCACCGCATTATGTGGGCTAACACCTCAGCAGCAAAGTACGCGGGAAAAAGGAGTGAAGAGCTGACAGGCGGTCTTTGTTATGAGACATTGTACCGCAGGAAGGAACCGTGCGCCGGATGTCCCGTGGCAAGCGCTCTTAAGACCGGCGTGCCCCAGGAGGGCCTAGTGACGCCCCTCGAGGGCAAGCAATTTTTTGTAAGGGGTTACCCTGTAAAAAGCCAGAAGGGAATAATTGAAGGTATAGTAGAAGTATGTTTTGAGGTCACCGAACGGATCCAGGCGGAGGAAGCGTTTCGGACAATTTTCAACAGCGTCCACGATGCTATTTTCATACATGAACCGGAGGGGAAAATACTGGATGTTAACGAGACCATGTTACGCATGTACGGTATAGCCTCTAAAGAAGAGGCCGTAAAGTTGTCCATCGCCAGGGATTACTCCAGCCCGGACAGTCCCCTGGAACAGCTTCGCGAGTGGTGGAAAAAGGCGGTAGAAGGCGAAAGTCCACGGTTTGAATGGAAGGCCAGGCGGCCGGTGGACGGCACAGTTTTTGATGCGGAGGTGTGCCTGAAGAAAATAACTTTTGCGGGCAAAGAGGCGATACTGGCCACCGTGAGGGACATCACCGCTCGCAAACGCGAAGAGGAGCTATTGAGAAGTATTTTCGGGCATTCGCCTATAGGGATGTACATAGTCAGCAAAGGGAGATTTCGGCTGGTAAATGCCCAGTTTGAAAAGCTGTCGGGTTACTCTCAGGAAGAACTAATCGGAAGGGAAGCCTTGAGCCTCGTATACCCGGAAGACAGGGAGGCTGTGCGACGCAATGCCGTTAGGATGTTAAAAGGCATGGCGGCCCAGCCCTATGATTTCAGGATTATTACCAAACATGGTGAAATTAAGTGGGTCGAGGAGACAGTGGCTTCCCTGCAGCACGAGGGCCAGAGGGTGACACTGGGGAACATAATGGATATCACTGAGAAAAAAAGGTTTGCCCAGAAGCTGGAATATGTTAGCCTCCATGACCAGCTGACAGGTCTTTACAACCGCGCGTATTTTGAAGAACAGCTCAAACGCCTAGGTAAGAGCAATAAATATCCCATCAGCATAATAGTTGCCGATGTGAACGGCCTGAAGCTGGTCAATGATACCATGGGCCACCAGAAGGGCGACAAGCTCTTGATTGCTTGCGCTCAGATCCTTAAGAAGGCCCTGCGCCCTTCGGATATTGTGGCGCGGGTGGGAGGAGATGAATTTGTGGCCCTCCTGCCCCGCACCGATGAGGCTACGGGGTCGAATATACTGCACCAGCTGCGTTTATCCATTGAGCGATACAATCGAAAACATCCCCAACTTCCTTTGAGCGTCTCCTTCGGGATAGCTACGGCGTACAATTCGGAGGAGCTCTTAAAGCAAACCTATAGAAGGGCAGACGACCTTATGTACCGGGAAAAACTATACCTCGGCACGAGTGCCCGGAGCAAGATCGTCAATGCCCTGCTTGCCGCCCTGTCGGAGCGCGACCATTTGACTGAAGGGCACGGCAGGCGCCTGCAGCACCTGTGCCGGATCCTGGGAGAAAAGATGGGGCTTTCGCGGCAACAGCTGGCCAACCTTTCTCTTCTGGCTCAGGTCCACGACATAGGTAAGGTGGGTATACCCGACAGAATACTCTTCAAAAAAGGCCCCCTCACAGAAGAAGAATGGGAGATTATGCGCCAGCATCCGGAAAAAGGCTACCGGATCGCTCTGGCCTCACCGGATTTAGCGGGGATCGCCGACCTGATCTTAAAACACCACGAAAAATGGGACGGTAGCGGGTACCCGTTGGGCCTCAAAGGGGAAGAGATACCCATCGAGTGCCGTATTTTAGCCATTGCCGATGCCTTTGACGCCATGACCTCCGATAGGCCGTACAGAAGGGCTAAAACAGTCGAAGAAGCGTTGGAGGAAATACGCAGGTGTGCAGGCACGCAATTCGACCCGAAGCTTGTGGAGATATTTTTACAGGTGATCCTCACTAAAGAGGAGGTTTCGAAAGGGCAAAAGGTGGCTAATTAAAGTGGTTTGCGAAAGGCTATATCCTGAACGGCACGGTTGTTGCATTGGCCCCCTTACCGCTGGGGGGAAGGTGGAACTAGCCATGAGGAGGTGACCTGCTTGCTGTCTTTTCCGGAAAAGAGCATCTTGCTGGTAGAAGACTCAACCCTCACCAGGTTTTCCTCCAGGAGGGCACTGGAGGAGAAGGGCTACCTGGTGGACGAGGCAGCCACCGGCCAGGAAGCATTGGCCAAAGCCAGGGAAAAAGGAGAACCGTACGACCTGGTGATCCTCGACATTCACCTCCCGAGAATGGACGGCCTGGTTGTACTAGAGAACCTTAAAAGCCTGCCGGAGTACCGGTACGTGCCTGTTATGGTGGTGACAGTCGAAAGCAACGTTTCTGTAGTAAAGCGGGCTATAGAACTGGGAGCGGTGGAGTACCTCTGCAAACCCTACTCGGTAGAGGAGCTGGTGCGCCGGGTAGAGAAACTAATAGGCCCGGGTGCCAGGGGGGAGGTTGCTCCTGCAGAGCTGCTCCATAAAGTGCTCAGAAACGAGATCAACCGGGCGAGCAGGGGCGGACAGAAGCTATCCCTAGTTCTGGCCAGGTATGAAGGCCCCGGCAAAGGGAAGATAACAGAATATGCGAGGCAGGCAAGGCGGCGCTTGCGCGAAATAGATACCGTTATAGAGTTGAGCAAAAGCACGCTGGCGCTTGTCCTTCCCCTTACGGGGAAAGAAGGCGCTCAGGTGGTGGTAACGAAGCTGGCCGGGGTTTTCCCTGGGACGTGGGGCTACGGGATTGCGGTATATCCCGACAACGGGAGGGACGGGGAAGAACTCTACGCCTATGCCGAAGCTTCCTTAAAAGAGAGGTGGGAGAAGAAAAGCTCCGGCGGGCCGGGTCGGCAGCAGGCTCCCGACACTTAGCACTTGAAAAACCTCATTGGCAATAGGGGTCGGAGGTTCAATCTCTCCCGCGCCCACCAAGGACATCAAGGCCTCCGGAGATCCAGAGGCCTAAAAATTTACCCGCTCTGTGCTAGAGCCCAGTATATGGCCTTGCGGCCCACTCCCACAAGCTTCGTGAAAAACGGAAGAATGTGCGGCCATGGGGACGGCGTAGGGCGGGTATATTTGTACGGTTGACTCTCTAGGGTGTTAAAAGCAGGGAGGCGATGTTAAAGTATACAATGAGGGTCAGGGCGTCCACCACCGTGGTAATGAGGGGACTAGCCATAATAGCCGGGTCTATTTTCAGGCTTTTGGCTATCAGGGGAAGCAACCCTCCCACCAATTTGGCCAGGAAGACGGTAACCAGTAAGGTAAGGCTGACCACCAAGGCGATGAGGGGAGGGACGCGCTCCAGAAGAAGCAAGCGGACGAAGTTTACGCCGGCCAGGGCGGCGCCCACCAGGAGGCTCACCCCGCTCTCCTTGGCCAGCACCCTCCAGGCGTCCCGGGGCCTGAGCTCGCCCAGGGCCAGGCTGCGGATAACCGTGGTGGAAGACTGGGCTCCTGCGTTACCCCCGGTACCCATAAGCATGGGAATGAAGGCCGCCAGGATGACCATGCCCTGAAGCACCGTCTCGAAATGCTGGATAATGCGGCCGGTAAAGGTGGCCGATAACATAAGGGCCAAAAGCCAGAAAATACGGTTTCGGGCCACTACTAGGATATTCTGGGCCAGGTACGACTCCTCCGTAGGTTTAATACCGCCTATCCGGTGGAAATCTTCCGTAGCCTCGGCTTCTAAAACGTCCATGACGTCGTCCACGGTAATGATGCCTACCAGCCGGTTCTCCTGGTCTACCACCGGCATAGCCAAGAGATCGTATTTCTTAAAGAGGGCGGCTACCACTTCCCGGTCTTCGTGGGTTTTCACCGCCACGACGTCCCGTTTCATTAAATCCCTAACGCGGGCGTCCGGCCGGGCCAGCACCAAGTCTTTGAGGGTTACGGCCCCGACCAGGTGGCGTTCGTTATCGATGATATAGCAGGTGTAGATGGTTTCCTTGTCCGGCCCCGTGTAGCGTATGTGTTCCAGGGCCTCCGCCACCGTCATATCCTCGCGCAGGTCCACAAACTCGATGGTCATAATGCTGCCGGCCGAATCTTCCGGGTAATTAAGGAATTCGTTGATGAGCCGGCGCTCGCTCTCCGGCGTGCGCTGGAGGATTTTTTTAACCACGTTGGCCGGCATTTCCTCGAGGAAGTCGATTTTATCGTCAAAGGATAAGGCCTCTACCAGGCTTTTAAGTTCGTCCTCGGCGATCATCTGGGAGAGGGCGGTCCGGATCTTTTCCGAGAGGTAAGCAAATACCTCCACCGCCTTTTCCTTGGGCAGGAGCCTGAAGGCAAGAAGGCTGCACTTGGCATCCAGCCGGTTGAGGATGTCGGCAATATCCTGTACGGGGGCCTGAACAAGGTAGGTTTTGAGCTCTCGGTAGTTCTTGTTCTCAATCCACACGCGGAACAGTTCCACCGTACGGTCAAGGTCCTCTATCTTGCTTCCCCCTTCGAGGTAGGAGAGTCCGACAGGCGGCAGACGGTCGGCCACGATAATCCCCCACTTTTTAGTTTGCTGTATGGAGTTGTGGAATATAGCGAAGTCAGCCTTCGTGGGAGCGGGTCCACCGTACCACCACCTTTCGTCAAAAGCCACAATTTAGGAAAGCGGACATATCATAGCACATTGAGGAAAAAAGATCAACGAAGGCCATGTTAGAATTGTCTTTATTCCTACAATGGATTAGAATGTAGCTAGAGAATTAGCTGGCCATCCCTTTGAGGTGTACCGTTTCGGTTCTCTGGTCCTTATAGAATTAGCTTGAAAGTTTAACCTTTCGTTAAAAGGGGGCAACTTCATTATGAAGGCCTTTTCTAGTCCCGTTCCGGATGTAAAGGTTAGCCGCCTCATAATTAAGCATTACCTAAAGGATTTGGAAGAAGCTGTAACATCTGATGTGATAATAGTCGGTGCCGGCCCATCAGGCCTGGTTTGCGCGCATACATTAGCTGGCTGGGGTTATAAAGTCACGGTGCTGGACCGGAGGCTCGCTCCTGGAGGCGGTATTTGGGGAGGCTCCATGGGGTTTAATAAAGTGATTTTGCAGAAAGATGTAACTGACATACTTAATGAGTTTCATATTCCCTACGTCGAGGATGAAGGAGCTTTAGTAGTTCCTTCAGTGGCATTGGCTTCCGGCTTGATACTTGCGGCAGCTTCGCATCCTAATATAAAGCTCTTTAATCTCATTACTGTAGTGGACCTGCATGGTACGGGTGAGCGTATTTCAGGCGTAGTAGTTAATGACAGTGCCATTGAACTACAGAAACTCCATGTAGACCCGATGGTGCTGACTGCCAAGGCCGTACTGGATGCGACCGGTCACGACGCGGTCCTGGCCAATTTATACTGCAGCCGGATGGGTATAAGCGTTACCAAAGAGCATTTCATGAACGCGGAAAAGGGTGAAGAAGATGTAGTAGCTAACACCCATATGCTGGCTCCCGGGTTGTTTGTAGCAGGCATGGCCGCCAATAACGTCCGTGGCGGCTGCAGGATGGGACCGATTTTCGGCGGTATGCTGCTGTCAGGGAAAAAGGCGGCGGAGCTTATACGTGAGTACATTAGTTCTGTTGCACCCAATGCTTGTTAGCCCGTAAGGAGAGTATACCGGAAGGGCGGCCCTCGCTCTTTTTCCGAGGGCAAGGCTAGATAGCGGGTAAAATGTGCCAAGGGAGGTGCCCGTGCTGCCTGCCGGCAAGACTCTGGTATGGCACCTTGCGGGGGAAGCCTGGGCTTTATACACAGGTGACCCAGGTGCGGCGGAGGCGGCGAGGAAGGGTGGTCTCCGGAGGATGGCGGAGTATTATGACCTCAGAGAAGAGGGAAAATTGATAGCTTGGCAGTTTGTAGGACCTAAGGAGAAAGTCCTGGCCATAGCCGGAGGCACTAGTTACATACCTGTAGATAACATTGACCGTACGGGGGAACCCGGGCAGCATGAAAAGCAGGAGGAAGGGGGTACTACACCGGAGCAACTCCGCCTGTTTTAATTTTTTGCCTCGAACCTTGGAGAAATTATGAGGTATAATAATCCTGACAACCGAGTTTTGCGGACGGGTGTCGCAAGACTTAATAGGGAATCAGGTGAAAATCCTGGACGGTCCCGCCACTGTGACCGGGAAGCCAAGCGGCAAAAAGCCACTGTTCCCGCTTAGAAATGCAGCCGTAAGGGAATGGGAAGGTGCCGTAAGGTGATGATCCGGAAGTCAGGAGACCTGCCCGTCTCGCGTGTGGTTTCAACCTTCGGGGGAAAGGGGGCCACGCCATGTTAATGGGAGAGGGAATGTACCCCGGTCCGTCGGAGCGGGGTTTTTTATTTCGGTTGGTAGGTGGGCGTCTATAGCTACGAGGTGCCCTGCTATTGGAGAGGGGATGGTGAAAAAATGCATTTTGTAAAGGAGAACTTGCGGTTTGCCGCGGTTTTTATAGCAGCGCTGGCCTTGGGGATCTTTTTATCCAGTTGTACTACCCGGAAGGCCCCGCAGGTAAAGGAGCCGGGACCGGAAGGTAGCGGGTATCCCTTGACCGTGACCGACGGTATGGGGCGGGAAGTTACCTTAAAGGCGCGACCGGAAAGGTTGGTATCCCTATCGCCCGGTAACACCGAAATCCTTTTTGCCTTGGGCTTGGGAGGGAAAGTGGTAGGAGTGGACGACTACAGCGATTATCCTCCCGAGGCTGTAGATATACCCAAGATAGGGGGCTTTTCCAATCCCAATGTGGAAAAGATCGTAGCCCTTAAGCCCGATCTGGTCCTGGCCACCAATATGCACGAGGAGGCCGTAAGGAGGCTGGAGGAAATAGGAATACCCGTGGCCGTCGTTTCCCCCAAAACGGTAGAAGGCATCTTAGATAGTATCGAGTGGATAGGGAAGTTGACTGGTGCAAGCGAGGATGCTTCCCGCCTGGTGGCGGATTTGCGGGAAAGACTGGAAAAGGTTAAGGCTGTGGTAGAGAAGATACCTTTGGATAAGAGGCCGTGGGTCTACTACGAAGTCTACTCCGACCCTCTTATGACTGCTGGCCCCCAGACCTTTATCGGGCAGCTCATAGAGCTTGCTGGCGGCCGGAATATAGCTTATGACGCACAGACCGATTATCCCGAATTCAGCGCCGAAACGGTTATAGAGCGGAATCCGGATGTAATTATCTTTCCCCAGTGGCATGGTAGCGAATCCCTTACGGTGGAACGGTTAAAGTCGCGGAGCGGCTGGCAGGAGATCAAGGCCGTTAAAAATAACCGGGTTTTTGGCGTGGATGCCAATATTGTTTCTCGACCGGGCCCCCGGGTAGTGGATGCCCTGGAATTGCTGGCCGAAATCATTCATCCGGAGCTGTTTGGGGAACGAAACGGTTCATCGTCCTAGTAGGGAAAGGATAATCGGAAATGATTAAACCTCAGATACGTGCTGAGGCCTCCTCCGGAGGAAGGGGTGTACCCTTTGTGGCCCTGGAGCAGAAGAGATGGAGGGTCAGGCTTCTTATATTACTTCTCGTCCTTTTGCTGCTGGTTACCGCGGCGGTAGCTGTGCGGGTGGGGGCCGTTTCCGTCCCGGTAGCGGATTTATTGAGAATATTGGGAGTGGTGCCCGGCTCCCCTTCTACTTTGGACCCGGTAAAGAAGGCGATCATCCTGGAGCTCCGGCTGCCGCGGGTTGTGTTGGCCGCCCTGGTAGGGGCGTCCCTGGCCATGGCGGGTGCTGCCTTTCAGGCCCTTTTCCGCAACCCCATGGCCGATCCTTACGTCATCGGGGTGTCTTCCGGTGCCTCTCTGGGGGCAACGGTGGCCATGCTGCTTGCTGTAGACTTTCGATTTCTCGGGGTAGGGTCCGTTCCCGTGCTCGCTTTTGCCGCCGCGCTGGGTACCGTATTTCTCGTCTACCAGCTGGCGAAAACGGGTAGCGTTGTTTCTATTTTTACCCTGCTCTTAGCCGGAATAGCTGTAGGTTCTTTTTTGTCGGCTATTGTTTCTTTACTGGTGTACTTCTCCGGTGAACGGCTGCACCAGGTGGTTTTCTGGTTGATGGGGGGTTTCGGCGGGGCCAACTGGCTTTATGTCCGTACCGCCCTACCCTATTTTGTCCTGGGGACGGGAATGATCGCCTTCTATGCCCGCGAGCTTAATCTTCTCCTTCTTGGGGAAGAGACGGCAGGCTACCTGGGCGTTGAAGTGGAGAGGGCGAAAAAACTACTTTTAACTGGAGCCAGCCTCCTTACGGCTACCGCCGTTTCCACCAGCGGTGTAATTGGATTTGTAGGACTTATTGTTCCCCACGCCGTTCGGATGGTTGCCGGTCCCGACCACCGCTTCTTGATCCCGGCTTCTGCCCTGGCGGGTGCCACCCTCATGGTGGCCGCCGACGCCCTGGCCAGAACGGTTCTTGCCCCCACGGAACTCCCCGTAGGATTGATAACGGCCCTGGCGGGGGGACCTTTCTTCCTCTATGTACTGCGCAACCGTAGAAAAATGAAGTTCTTTAGTTAGGGTAGGTGGAGGTTTTGCCTCGAGTTCTTCTGGATGTCCATGGCATCACTTACAGCTACGGTTCTGTCCCGGCCCTGGCCGGAATCACCTTTCAGGTGCAGCCGGGGGAAATGATAGCCGTAATAGGGCCCAACGGTTCTGGTAAATCCACCCTTCTAAAGTGTCTAGATCGCGCCTTGCGGCCCCAGAGAGGGGTGGTCTTGCTTGACGGGCGGGATCTATGGGACTATTCGCGGCGGGATGTAGCCCGGCGGATAGCCGTGGTGCCGCAAGAAACCGTAACGGAATTTGATTTTACGGTGGCGGAAGTCGTTCTTATGGGGCGGCAGCCCCACCTATCCGGACTTATAAGGCGCGAAAGCCCCCGGGACCTGGCCGTAGCCCGGGAAGCTATGGAGCTTACCTCCACCCTGCACCTGGCGGAACGGCCGGTGTCCAGCCTGAGCGGGGGGGAAAGACAACGGGTCATCATTGCCAGGGCTTTAGCCCAGGAACCCGAAATTCTCCTCCTGGATGAGCCCACATCCCATTTAGATATCACTTATCAGGTGGAAATCTTAGATTTACTTGTCTACCTCAACCGCATCAAGAATATATCTATCATAACGGTTATTCACGATTTGAACCTGGCCGCTCAGTACTTCCGGAGGGTGATCCTTTTAAGCGGGGGCAAGATCGTAGACGTCGGCCCCCCAGAAAAGGTTATTACTACGCCGAAGATAAGGCAGGCTTACAATACCGAGGTTCTTCTAACCCGACATCCCGGGAACGGGCGCCTTTTTGTGACCCCGTTGCCCCGGAAAAGCGTGGAAATGATGTCTGGTGGCTTCCGGCCTACGGTTCACCTGGTAGGCGGGGGAGGGTCCGGGGCCGGTTTAATGGAGGCCATGTTCGTTCGGGGCTGGAAGGTTACGGCCGGCGTGCTAAACCGTGGTGACCGGGACTGGGAGCAGGGGAGACTTTTGGGAATCGAGATGGTAGAAATACCCCCCTTTGTTCCCATCGGGGATGAAGCCCATCAGCAAAACTTAACCCTTATGAAAAAGGCGGACTGCGCCGTTTTGGCTAGTGTCCCTTTCGGTCAAGGAAATCTCCGCAACCTTTACGCTCTGGAAGAGGCCTTGGCGGGCGGCCTGCCCGTATTTCTTTTAGACGAAAGCCCCATTGAGGAAAGGGATTACACCGGAGGAATTGCTACCGAGGTCTATAGGCGTATGATAGGTAAGGGCGCCTGCTTAGTACCGAGCGAGGTATCTGCGCTAGAGGCTATCCAAAAACGTTTTCCCCCAAATCGGGCGTTATCCAGGTGATGTAGAGCTTTTGAGGGAGAAGGTGGCTGAAAGAGTAAGAGGGGGTGTTTTAGTGTCCATTAAGGGGATGTCTTTTTTCTGTTCTTGGAGCGGGGGCAAGGATGCCTGCCTGGCCTTGTATTATGCCATCCGGGAGGGCGGGAAGCCGCAAGCATTATTTACTACCCTGGCGGAAGGAGGAAATAAAACCAGGGCTCATGGCCTACCCTTAGACTTGCTCCACCGGCAATCCGCTTCCCTTGGCATTCCTTTAGTTACCCGGGCAACCTCGTGGGAGAACTATACCGAGCTATTTATATCGGTCATCAGGGAGTTTAGGTAACAGGGGATTGAGGCGGGTGTCTTTGGTGATATTGATCTTGAAGGTCACCGGGAGTGGGTGGAAAACACCTGTGCCTTAGCGGGCATTGTTCCTTTCTTGCCC
Source organism: Thermanaeromonas sp. (assembly GCF_021890735.1). Taxonomy (GTDB): domain Bacteria; phylum Bacillota; class DSM-521; order Neomoorellales; family Neomoorellaceae; genus Thermanaeromonas. The sequence goes on along the minus strand of NZ_JAKKUR010000034.1, from coordinate 2,172 downwards.
TTGTGGAAAAAACCTCACCGTGAGCTTTTAAAGGAGTTCCTGAGCCTGGGCTTTAAAGCCACGATTATTGCAGTTAAAGCTGGCGTTCTGGATAAGAATTTTTTGGGGAAAACCTTAAACGAGGAATTAATCGGGGAGATGGAGCGCTTAGGGGTAGATCCCGTCGGCGAGCAAGGGGAATTTCATACCGTAGTAACCGACGGCCCCATCTTTTCCTTTCCTCTTTCACTGGAGATGGACGGCCAGGTATTTTGTGATGGCTATTGGTTTCAGCGAGTGAAGGTATCTCCGGCGCCTTCTGGTAAGACCGGCCGGTAGGTTCTGCCCATATTAAAAACGCTGTGGGTTGGCGGTAGGACCGAACCACCTTAAAGCAGGGGCACCTGTGGGGCGCTTTTATGGTGAGGGAAGCCAACTCATGATATTGACCATGGAGGAAAGACATGGAAGATATTATCTTGGCCATTATCAATCGGTATGGCTATATCGGCGTATTCCTGCTTATTACCCTGGAAAACCTCTTTCCACCCATACCTTCCGAGGTAATTTTAACCTTTGGGGGATTTATGACCACCTTTAGCAGCTTAAAGGTAGAAGGGGTTGTCCTGGCTGCCACTTTAGGCTCGGTTTTGGGGGCTATGATCTTGTATAATGTGGGCCGGATGCTAAGCATCCCCCGTCTGGAAAGGCTCCTTGAGAGCAGATGGGGAAGAATGATGGGGTTAAAAAGAGAAGAGGTTAGAAAAGCGGTGCAATGGTTCGAGCGGTACGGCGGCCCGGCCGTTTTCTTATGCAGGTTTGTGCCCATTGCCCGGACTCTTATTTCCATCCCGGCAGGAAGCTCGGGCATGAGGCTAGGAGTGTTTTTGCCCTTAACTGTGCTTGGCACCCTCATTTGGAATAGCCTTCTCGTTTACCTCGGCAGGCTGGCGGGCCAAACTTGGGAAACCGTTGTCGCCTACTTTAATTTCTATTCCCTGATGGCGGCCGTCCTTTTCTTAATCGCCGCCCTGGCGGGGTTAATTATTTTGTTAAGGCGTAGATTTAAAGTATAATGGGCCCCAGTAGGGCTTTCTTATCGTGTACAGTAAAGCAGTGTAGAATGATCCCGGACAGGGGTGCTAGCCGTGGGAGCCGTTTTTAGCAGCGGAAGGAACGCACCTACCTATAGCGACTGCCTTAAGGAGCCGCTGTACAAGTACGACTTTCCCAATTGTTGCGACGGCCGGGACCTTCTGGCAGCGGTGAAGGATGAGTCCGTCCCCTGTGTTTTCTTTGATCCCCAGTACCGGGGCATCTTAGATAAGTTGGCTTATGGTAATGAAGGGCAAAGCCGCGGGAGCAAACGTTCGGCTTTACCCCAGATGGATGAAGCCACCATTAAGGAGTTTATAGCGGAGATAGCACGGGTGCTTATTCCGACCGGTCACCTTTTTCTGTGGGTGGATAAGTTTCACCTGTGCGAAGGGGTTTCTGGGTGGATGCCCGGGAACCTTTGTATTGTGGACATGATCGTTTGGGACAAACAGAAAATCGGTATGGGCTATCGCACCAGGCGGCAGTGTGAATATCTGTTGGTCGTCCAAAAGAAACCCTTACGGGCTAAAGGTGTCTGGGCCGTACATGATATACCCGATGTATGGGCAGAAAAACCCAGTGACCTTCACGCCCATGCCAAGCCGGTCAGGCTTCAAGCTCGGTTAATAGAGGCGGTAACCAACCCAGGGGATGTGGTAGTAGATCCGGCGGCGGGGAGTTATTCCGTTTGGAAGGCAGCGCAACTTGTGGGCCGCAGGTTTTTAGGATGCGATATAGAACACTACGGGGTTTTACCCTAGGCTCCTTGGCAGCCATACTTTTAAATTTATTCTTCAACGGCCGCAGGAAAACAGATTCCCTATCTCAACTTTGGGCTAGCAGCAGGGCTGATTATTGTTAGGATAACCCTTCTATGGCCCGTAATTCTCCTAGTCGCCGAGGAGGATTGGGCTGGGCAAGCTAGCTCAGCTCGTATTAGCACCTAAGTGCGGCCCTGAATACCAGATAGGGGGCCGCATCTCTTCACCTTCCAGGCAGGTAAAATTAAAGCCTCCGGATCCCCGGAGGCTTTAATTTTCCTTGGTGGAGCTAGGGGGATTTGAACCCCCGACCTCTTGAATGCCATTCAAGCGC
>NZ_JAKKUR010000121.1 GCF_021890735.1 Thermanaeromonas sp. | reverse complement strand
AGAACCGACCTAGGTTCTGACAGAGCCACTGAAGAAGACTCACTTAAGAATAATAATGTTGTTGTAGTAAATAAGGCACCCATCGCTGAGACTCCGAAAATTCCCTTGACCGGAACTAGTTGTAAGGTAGAGGCCATCCCTGAAACTCTCAATTCGGTAGGTACCAATCCGGATCCGCATGATCTGCAAGAGAACTTAATGCCGGGCTCAGAGACTAATGCGATTTTTAGTCTAGGTGCTAGTGTACAAGATGAAGCTTTAGTTAATCACCAGCCTAACTGGACCAACGGGGGAATTTATTTGGGAGAAAAATCGTCCCGGATTAGCTTTAATAATAACACAGATGAAATAATCCAAGACCATATCTCCACTGCCCCAGCCCGCGAAATCCAGGAAGCGTTTATAAAAGCAACGGGCCAGCCTTTAGCAGCTAAAGCTCTTCGGGAATTAACAAGATACCCTCTAGATTATGTGCTGGCCAAGATTGCGATGGTGGAGGTAGGCAAAGAAAAAATGAATGCCCCCGGCTGGCTTATTGAAGCCTGCCGGGAGGATTATCAGCACTTGCGGGTGAAGGCGAGAAAGAGGCAAACGAGCCCCAAAAGCCCTCCGGCCCCAAAACTCCCGGACACCAGCAAGGACGATAAGTATAGAGACCTATACCGGCTGGTCTAGCCGGCAAGCCTTGTGCCGCCGCCACGCTTTGGCCTTTACAGGCCGGCGTCGCGGCGGCCTTTCAATGCAGCGGTAAGCAGCAGGAAGGCTTTCGCCCTCCTGCTGCTTTGATTCAGTGATAGTGTGGCCTTCCGGCTGCCTTTCTATTTTACTGCCGCCCTGGGCCGGGGCCGGCAAGGGCAAGGGCCTGCGGCATATGCTCCCTCGCTTCGCTCGGTCCGCTATTCCTCGGCCCGGCCCTGCGGGCCGCCCTTGCCGCCCGGCCGGGCGGCTGTGTTTTACGGCCGAGGCCGGAAGGCCAAAGGCCGAAGGCCAAAAAAGAAGGAGGCTGTGAAGATGCCGGTGGCCAGGCGGGATTACGAGCGGTTCATAAAGGCCTCGAGACATAACCCGTGCCCTGTTTGCGGCAAACCTGATTGGTGCGGCTTCAACAGTTACATCTGCAGCTGCATGAGAATTAGCGAAGGAGCGTTTAAGCATGTTATCTTGAGCAACGGCCAGGTAGCCCACCTTCACTGGCTGGAGCCCGGCAGGGTTACTTTTGAGAGAAATCGGGAAGAGATAATACCCGTAGCAGGCGCAGAGCTGGCTCCCATAGAGGTACGGGACCGGGTATACCGGAGTTTCTTGCGGCTTTTATACCTTTATCCCCGCCACCAGGAGGACCTGCACAGGCGGGGCCTAGACGATAAGGAGATTAAGAGAAACGGCTACAAATCGGTACCGGAAAATGAACCTCCCTGGGTAATATGTAGGAGGCTTATAAATAATAATGGCCACAACCTGGAAGGAATCCCTGGATTCTACTTGGCTAAGAGTCAACATGACGGGTACTACTGGACCTTTGACCCTTCTCCAGGGTACTTTATCCCCATCCGGGACAGCCAGGGCCGGATCCAGGCCCTGCAACGGAGGATGGACGATACTTCTAACGGCAAATACAAGCTTTTCAGTGGCCACGTAAACAAGGGCGGTTGTTCTTGTGGTACTCCTGCCCATGTGGCCAGGCCGGAAGAGATAAAGGACCCACGGGTATGGATCACTGAGGGACCCCTCAAGGCCGATATTGCCGCAGCTTATCTAGATGCTTTGGTTATAGGTGTCGCGGGTGCCACTTCCTGGAAGCCAGCGCTTTACGTGGTCGAGGAGCTAGCAGCGAAGGAAGTGGTAATAGCCTATGATATGGACCAGAAGAGTAACGAGGCGGTGGCCACCGCCAAGAGAATGCTGGCGGCAAAATTGAAGGGAATGGGCATAGTGGTCCGGGAGGCGGTTTGGGAAGCCAGGTGCAAAAACGAAAAAGGGATAGACGATGCGCTGATGGTAGGGCTGGAGGTAAGGGTTGTTTGATTGATTTTGGCGATATCATATGCTACTATGTTTTTAGCCGAAAGGAAGGTGATAAATGGTGAGTGTAGCCAAGGACGAATTATACCGACTAATAGAAGCGTTGCCAGAGAAAGAGACTCCTGTAGTGAAAAGGTTTTTGGAGTTTTTATTAGTCCAATCGAAAAAAGAAGACCAAGCGTGGTTGGAAGCTGAATTGGGCAAATTGCCTCCGTATGATTGGGGTCCAGAGGGACCGCCTAAAGGGAAACCGGTACGGTACGAGGCAGGTATCGGATTGATTGTCGAAGGAGGCAAACAGTAATGGCCGTTGAGGCTGTAGCAGCAGGGGATATTCTTGTGATTGCCCTTCCTCTCCATGACCCTAAAGGACATGAACAGGAAGGAGTAAGGCCTGCTGTCGTTGTCGGTGTGCCTCAAGGTCCCGTGCGTTATCCCGTAGTTATTGTGGTACCATTGACAACTACAAGTGGCCCTTGGGTCAAGCAAAACCCTGATCTATACCAGCCTTTGCCTCCGGGAGCAGGGGGAATTCCCCGAGCCTCTATAGCTTTAATTGACCAGGTGCGAGCCATTGATGTTAGACGAGTAAAAGCATATCTTGGAACCTTAGAGGAAAAGACATTTGAGCCCATCCGAACTAGCTTACTTAAACTTTTCGAGAAAAAGCCTTCTCATGACCAGGGTTAAGTCTTTTTGGGGAATACTGGACTGTTCACCCTCCTAGTCAAGCTTGATCAACCCGGCTATAATCTGCCGGGTGTTTTTATTTTGCTAAGTGTAGGGTTGGCCTGCCACAGCAGGCCTTCCTGATTCCAGGGACCAGGCAAACTGGACGGAAGGAGCGCCACGCTATGGCCGATGCCGGCGCGCTCCTTTCTGAAGGCAGGTTAAGGGAGCTGACGCTCCGAACTACACACGCCTGGCAGAGCCAGGCGGTAACTAACTTTCCTTTGTACGACTCCTTCGTCGTACATCCCCCAATTTCCAGTAAATCCTGTATGACAAATTGGCCGTATTTTTTGGCTTCACTATCAAAGACTGTATGACAAGGTCAGTTAGAAGGAGGAAAAACCATGAAGAGGCTGATCGAGAGAATTGACCTCCGCGTTGATAAGGAACTCTACCGTATGCTAAAGGCGGAAGCCGCATATTTAGGTATATCTATAGCGGAAGTCGTCAGGAAAATCCTCTGGGGGTATTTTGAAAGAAAAAAAGAATACAAAGATGACGAAAAGCGCTTTCGGGCCATAATGGAAGAAGTTGTCGAGGAGATGGACAGGACCATGGCAGAATTCTTACAGGAAGTAGCAGAGAAAAGGAGGGAAGTTTCCGATGAAGGAAAATAGCAGGTTTGTGAAGCGCCTTATGGTTCGTATCCCTGAAAAGCTCGAAAGGCGGCTCCGGGCCGAGGCAACCAGGCGGGGCCTCTCGGTAGCAAATCTGGTCCGGGATATACTGGAGCAGGCCTTGAGCGAAGAAGCAGCCGGGCTGGCAGCCAGGGAAGGCAGGGAAGCCCTGGAAGAAGTGGTCAGGAAGGCCATAAAGCCTGAGATGGACCGGCTGGCAAAGCTTATATCCAGGG
>NZ_JAKKUR010000120.1 GCF_021890735.1 Thermanaeromonas sp. | reverse complement strand
CTTGGTGGAGCTAGGGGGATTTGAACCCCCGACCTCTTGAATGCCATTCAAGCGCTCTCCCAACTGAGCTATAGCCCCACGCGCACCAATTATTATATAGAGCGCAGTATCGGTTTGTCAAGAGACAAAACTTAGCTGTTTTGCAAATAAAGGCGTTCGGTTTGAGGATCGTAAGAGATGACCTCTGCAAACCGGCCCCAATCTACAATGGTTTTGAAGAGCTGTTCTGCGTCTTCATCAGACATGCTTTGCTCAAAAAAGTCTACTAGCTTCTCCCGTTTGATGCTGCGCTTGCCCGTCGAATTTAGCATCCGAAATACTTCTTTAAAGACTCCCAGGCCTTCTAATTGCCGGGCTAGTATGGCCTTTCGCCCGTTTATATCTGCTGCCAGGAGATCTTTACCTACTTCGGTAAGAATAATATCTCCGTCGCTTGTCTTTACCAGTCCTAACAACACGGCGGCTTCAATAACCGGCTCAATATCGTCAAGCTCCAGAGAAAGCCCCCTAGCCAATTTAAAAATATCTTCCTTTCCTTCAGCGTCCTCCAACATCTCCAAAAGCCCCAATACCATCCCTATACCCACAGGGGGTAGAGGCACGACGTCCAAGATTTTTGCCCTCCCTTTTGCCGCCAGCTTTTCTACTGTTTAAATAATATTATAGCAGCCATCTAAAAGAGAAGCGAATAAATTTTATCCACTACAGTTGAAAAAGCCTGATCCCTCATGTTACGGGGCCGTGGCAATTCAATTTTTACATCTGCCAAAACATGGGCCGGCCTTTTGGAAAGCACAATAACTCTGTCCGCCATGAACACAGCCTCTTCTATGCCGTGGGTTACCATAAGGACTGATTTGACCGGTAGAGTAACGTCTAACCATAGATCTAGAACTTCCTCCCTTAAGTTTTGAGCAGTGAAGGCGTCCAAAGCTGAAAAAGGTTCGTCCATGCAAAGTAGTTCTGGATCCATGGCTAAAGCCCGGGCGATACCTACCCTTTGTTTCATTCCCCTGGAGAGTTCACGCGGGTACGCTTCCTCAAATCCATCGAGCCCTACTTTATCAATATATTTGCTCGCTATCTTTTCTCTTTCCGGCCGCGGAATCCCTTTGGCTTCCAATCCCAAAGCTACATTTTCCTTTACGGTGAGCCAGGGGAATAAACCAAAGGACTGAAATACGACAGCTATCCTGTCCGTAACTCCATTGATAGGTTGGCCACGGTAGCGGATTTCACCTTGGCTTGGCCGGTCCAGTCCGGCTATCATTCTCAAAAGGGTGCTTTTACCGGAACCCGAAGGTCCTACAATGCATACGAATTCCCCTTTGTTTATGGTAAAGCTTACGTCATTGAGAACGGTCAGGGAACGCGTACCGTCTTTATAAGTTTTATAAACGTGATCAACTTCCAGCAATGCCACCTACCACACCCCCTTTACTCTTCCGCCTCAAAGGAGAACCTGGTGGCAGCCCATTCATAAAGCCTGCGCCAGAAGAAACGGTTTAGCGCTACAATGACAAGGACCATGGCCATAAGGCTGGACCATATCACCTGGAAGTTTCCTGTGGTATATATGGCTTTATCTAAAAGGGAGCCGATACCGAAAGCCATATAGGTTTCGCCGGCATAGACCACGTACTCAGAAACAATAAGCGCATTCCATCCTCCCCCCCAGGCAGTAATACTTCCTGTTACAAGGGAAGGGATGAGGGCCGGAAAGACTACCCGGCGCAAATATTTAAAACCTCTAAGGCCAAAAACCATGGCCGCTTCTTTCATATCTCTGGGTATACTCTTTACACCAGCTACCAGGTTAAACAGCAGATACCACTGCATACCGGTAAGGACTAGTAAAACGGCTGCCAGCTCCATACCTCCGGCAAATCCCACCAAAAGAAAAACAATGATAGGGAACAAAGCAGTAGCGGGCACCGAGGCCAAAACTTCAAAAACGGGCATAAGGACATTGTAAGCTTTTTCGTTGTGTCCTATCCAGATGGCCACGGGCAGAGTCCAAAGCAAGGACAAAATATATGCAGCCAGAAGGCGCAAGAAAGAATAGAAGATGGCTTGGGGTACGGTAAAGATTTCTTCATGCCAAGGAGGAAGAAAGAGTATAACCAATGCTATTAATCCCCGGGTGAGAGAGTAAGTGAGTAACAGCAAAAACCCCCAGAAGACAACACGGCCAACTTGGGGGAAATAGGGACGTCCCGGTAGCCTCGACCCTAAAGAAATCATAGCCCTCCCCAGAGCGGTAGCCCCTGATACTATTAGTCTCCTTAACTCTCGGAAAACCGGAGCTTCATACCATAACCGGTAGCCCCAGCCTTTGGGAAGCGTCCGCCCGCCGCCGGTTTCAAACTCGTACTTGAAATTTTCCGCCCAGGTAGAAAGGGGATGCCATATGAAGGTATTCATAACGGCAATGATGGCCACCAGTGTGGCAAGCCCGGCTAAAGTTAAACCTAATTTTCCTTCTTCTGCAGTTTTTATGAGATAGCTACCCAGACCGGGCAAGGAATATTCTACTGGGCCTATGGCTATGATTTCAGCCGCTATTAAGAAATACCAGCCTCCGCTCCAGGAGAGGATGCTGTTGTAAACAAGCTTAGGGATACCTGCCGGGAGATAGAGCTTCACAAACCTGCGCCATCCGTTAACCTGGTAGGCGTCTGCCACCTCTTTTAGTTCGATAGGGATGGTGGTAACAGACTCGTAAAACCCGAAGGTCATGTTCCAGGCCTGACTGGTGAAGATTAAAAAGATAGAAGCTAGCTCAATACCTAAAATGCTGCCCCGGAACAGGCTGACAAAAAAATAAATAGCTGCCGGGAAAAATCCTAAAATGGGTACCGATTGAAGCACATCGAGAACGGGAAGCAGGATCTTTTCGGCTCTGGCGTCCGTGGCCGCTTTATAACCGTAAGTCAGGGAGAATATTAAGGAAAGAAAATAAGCCGCTAACATCCGTAAGAAAGAGCGCAGGGCATAATAGGGGAGTACTCCTAAAGTAGAAAGAACGGCAGTCTGCCCGGCCACCTCGGTGATGCGGTGCCCGTGATAAGCAAAATAAGCAAAGGCACTGAGGAGAGCTACAGTCACCACGGTTAAACTTAAATTGCCGACCCTCTTCAACCTCCTCACCTCCTTCTTTTTTAGGTTTCCAAATAGATCAAAAAAGTCTTCCCCGAGCAGGAAGACCTAAACTTTATACCCCCCACTCGTTGAGCTTTGGCTCATGCATAGCTAGAGAGTGCTCTCAGCCACATTAGGTAAAACCTTAAGCCGGTAATACCTGTTGACCCATTGGCGTCTTTCGACGTTTCCGGGCAGTGGCTTATGTCTATGCAGTAGCCTCACCTAACGAGGAAATATATATGCAATTGTCGTCCTCATTATATTGGACACAATCAAGCTAGTCAAGGAAAAATCTCAGCTCAAATAAAGTAGCCGGTGGAAAGGCAAAATTAAAGTAGAGTGGCAGATTTTAAGGAGGGATGTGGCTTGGCTGACATAACTTTATGGATGGGGCCTTTTATCGGCCGGAGAGATGTAGAGCGGGTAGAAGATATTTTAGTTCAGCTAGGGGAGGGGGACCAATTAACCATTTCCATGGAGGCGGCTGATGCCCACCAGGCAGATT
>NZ_JAKKUR010000119.1 GCF_021890735.1 Thermanaeromonas sp. | reverse complement strand
TAGAGCTTATCCGGTTGCGGGAAAAGGAAAAGTTGCTAAACTTTCGCCGGAACCACCTAGAGATGAGCTTGCGTCGTCTGCAGCTTACATTGGAGAAAGCGGAGAAACTCGCACACCAGGTAGAGGTCGTACTTAAATTCTTAACGGGAGAACTCCAAGATCTAACCTCCAGGATAGGCGAACTGGAACAGACATACCACTTGGCGCTAAGTGTTATCCGTGCCCAGGAGGAGGAACGTAGGCGCGTGGCGCGGGAAATCCATGATGGCCCCGCCCAGTCCTTAGCCAATATAGTCATGCGAGCAGAATACTGCTTAAAACTTTTAGACAGGGACCCGGGCAAGGTCCGGGAGGAGCTTCAAGCCTTACAAAACATCGTACTTACCAGTCTCCAAGATATACGCAAAATAATCTTTGACCTGCGACCCATGGTCCTCGATGACCTGGGGCTGGTACCTGCCTTAAAACGCTATTTCTCTGCTTACGCCGAGCAGTATGGACTGGAAGTGGATTTCCTTTGTTTTGGTCAACAACGCCGCCTGGACAGTGCCGTAGAGATCGCCCTTTTCCGCATTATTCAAGAAGCCGTTAACAATATCAAGAAGCATGCTAAAGTGAAGAGCGCAGTGGTTAAGATGGAAATGTTGCCCGATAAAGTTACTGTGGTAATCCGCGATGAGGGGCAGGGCTTTGACTTAGAAGCCGCCCAGAATAGAAAAGAAGGAGGAGGTTATGGCCTCCTCGGGATGAAGGAACGCGTGCAACTTTTAAACGGTCAGCTAAAGATAATCACCGCTCCTGGTAAGGGTACAACTGTGAGCGTGACTATACCTTTAAAAAGCGAGGAGCTCTAGTGAGTTCTGCCATTCTCGATTTATCCTAGTATATGTACCCAAGTTTGACCCGAGCCTCCCCGCGGCTAAAGCCGGGGCGTTCTTAAGGGAACCCCCGCAGCCTCTCCCGGGCCCTCGCCACCACCAGTAAGCAGCGCTACACCATCCCGGGCCTCAGCCTTGGCTGTCCCCTTTTCCATAGCGACCTCTGCACAGGCTGTGGGGCCTGTATAGACTTACTACGCCCGGTGAGTTGTTACCTTGTCGGGCAGCTTCCATGCTTCTCGAAAACTGGTAGCCCGTCTCCCGCACCTCTTTCTTTGAGCCGTTGCCCGGCCTCTGATATCGTTCGCGGTAGTACCGGACCACCAACTCGTCCAGCTTCCTGCTTACCGCCAGTAGCTTTTCTGCGCTCTCTCTCGATTAAGACAAATAATTTTCCCAAGTTCGGAGTTTCTTCCCCCTCCCTCTGCGTAGCGACACATATTTTTAAGTTAACTGCCGGAATGTCGGGATTAAAAAGCTTAAACGGCGGCCCCGATCCCCCATACCTCCAAGCCGTCTTCCTCTACGACAACAAGTTTGTACGGTTCTCCTAGGGCGACAAGGAGGAGGTTGCAGAGCGTCTGGAGGCTCTCTAGTGTCGGCTCCCCCGGCGGCACGGCCAGAAACGTCTCCACCAACCCCTTGAGCTCGGGCGACACCTCGACAGGCAGACCCAAGTAGCCCACCGCTTGGGCCGCCACCGAGGCCCTGACTAGGAGGGAGCGCTTACCCCCAAGCACAGGCTCTAAGGGCATGCCCTCCGCCAGCGCCAGACACCCCTCTATCTCCAAGCGGTGAAGCCCTGGGAAGCCAGGCGGAAGGCTTCGTAGTCAGCGAACCAGTCCGACGCCGCGTCGCATGCCCAACCTACCGCCTCTATGAGCTTCTTGGGCACGCTCTTAAAAAAGCGGTGGGTGCCAAAGAGGTGGTGCACGGTCTCGGCCAAGCGCATCGCTGCGAGCTTTCCGAGCAGATCCATGCCGTCGACGGGAGTGCCGTCGGAAGGGAGGTACAGCACGTGCTCCTTCTCCAGCGGCTTGGACACGGCCGCCACGTCCGGACAGGGCCACGCCTGTTGCCTGACGGGCCATGTGAGGCGGGCGAAAGCCGTACGGATGGCGGTGTCGATTTCGGACGCCATTCGTTTATCCCCCTTATTGACTAGGTATCTAAAGAAGATTTCGCTATTGATAAATGAAAGAGGGATGGAAGAAAAAGAGGGCCCTTCTCAAGGTTCGCTCAGTCTCTTGCTTTCCAGGCACCTCACTTAGGGTTGCCTTTAGCCGCTTATCGGACAAAACGAAAAGCGGCCCGCACGTCGGGCCGCAGCAAGTATGCATTCACTTCAGCAAGGCCTTCAGAAGCAAGTACACCACGCCGGTCTGCCCGGCGAGGAACGCTGGGAGTGGACCGCAAGACCGTTTACCGGGCTTTATCACAGGAGAGCTACCAGGGGAAAAAGAGGAAAGCCAAATCCTCCATCCTTGACCCCTATAAACCCTACATAGAGGAGCGACTATCCAAGTACAACCTTACAGCCACCCGGTTATTCCGGGAGATCAAAGCGCAAGGGTACAGCGGCTCTTATGATACAGTAAAAAAATTTGTAGCCTCCATAAGGGAGGAGCAGCCTGGACCGGCTTGTGTACGCTTCGAGACGGAACCCGGTGAGCAAGGTCAGGTGGACTGGTCTTTAATGGGGGAAGTAGAATGGGGAGGCAGAAAGGTTAAACTTTGGTGGTACAATTGGTGCTGGGTTACTCCCAGGCCATGTATGTAGAGTTTACCACCTCCCAGGACCTTATCACCTTCATCCGGTGCCACATCAACGCCTTTAAATACTTTGGTGGAGTGCCTTGGACCATTCTTTATGACAATCCTAAGGTAGTCGTTCTTTCCCGGGAAGGACAGGCCATTCAGTGGAACCCGAACTTTTTAGAGTTTAGCCGCACCTTCGGGTTTAGCCCTATTCTTTGCACACCAAGGAGGCCACAGACTAAAGGCAAGGTAGAGCGACCTTACCGGTATATAAAGCAAGATTTTCTCCTGGGGACAGAGTTTACTGACCTGACAGACTTAAACTCCAAGGCCCGTATCTGGCTTGATGAAGTAGCCAACTGCCGGGTGCACCGTACCACGGGAGAGGTGCCTTTTAAGAGGCTAAAGGAAGAGAAATTGAGGCCCCTGCCCCCTGGGGAGTACACCATTAACCTGGAAGAGGTGCGGAAAGTATCCAAGGACTTTGTAATAAGCTATGAAGGTAATTATTACTCGGTGCCCTTCATCCTGGCAGGCAAAGAGGTGACGGTCAGGGACACGGGGCAGGAACTTTTAATATTTTACCGTGGGGAGGAAGTAGCCCGGCACGCAAAAGTACAGGGGAAGGGGCAAATTATCCGGGACCCCAGGCATGAAGCGGGCCTACCCAGACCTTCTTATCCCAGCCGTATAGCAGAAGTACGGGAAAGTTTCCTTGAGCATTTCCCTGAAGCTGAGGGTTTTCTGGCCGGAGTGGTCCAGGCCAAGGCGGGCAATGCCAGGTATCATCTTGTAGAAATCCTTAAGCTTTTAGAAAACTATCCTAAAGAAGTGGTAAGAAAAGCTATTGCCCGGGCTACCGAGTATAAGGCCTTCGATGCCCGCACGGTGCGTAACATCTGTGCCCAGCATTTTAAAGAGCCTGCCCAAGAGTTTCCTGCCCCGCCCCCAGTTCCTACCGTTAAGACCACAAGATAGAAGTAGGGCAAGTAGCCGTAAGGCCCCTGGAAGAGTATGCTCTAGCGGCAGGAGGTGAAAATTAAGTGCTAG
>NZ_JAKKUR010000118.1 GCF_021890735.1 Thermanaeromonas sp. | reverse complement strand
AGTTGGAAGTGGTATCTAAATTTAAATTAGCGGGGGGATCCTTATTTTCCTCCTTCTTTCTCTCACTTTCTCGCCTTTTCTCTTCCTTAAAACTGGGGATCCCTCAGCTAAACGCCCATCTTGTAAAAAGGCGACAAGTTTATCCCATTGGTCCAGGCAATAGTAAACCGCCCGCCCAAAGGCACTTTTGGGCAGCACCTGCGCTTTCTGCTTCTTAAGCCAGGCTAAAAATTCGTCCAGCACGGGCCGGCTGCGCTCCTGCCGGATTTGATATCGTTCTTCCGGGGTTTTGTCTTTAAGCTCGCGCTCTATGGCAAAAAGCCTGTTGCAGAACTCCAGCCCCTCCCGGGCTGCCACTGCTTTGTTTCTTTTATCTTGCGGCAGGGCTTTTAAAGCTTCGTCAAACCTGCGCCGGGCATGGGCCCAGCAGCCCACCAGGGTGACACCTGAAAGTCCATTGTAGCCCTCATAGCCGTCAACTTGCAGATAGCCCTTAAAACCTTTTAGAAACCGGCGGGGGTGTTTGCCGGCCCGGGTGGTCTGGTAGTCGTAGAGGATAATCGGTGGACCGTCCCGCCCCGTGCGGTAAAGCCAAAGATAAGACTTAGTGGTAGGCTCCCTTCCCGGTTCATGAAGTACCTGCAACGTGGTCTCATCGGCATGGAGAATGTCTCTTTTAAGAAGGTGTTCATGGAGACGGTCGTAAATAAGGGTTAAGTAGGTGTTAGCTCCATAAAGCACCCAGTTGGCCATGGTCTGCCGGGAAAGGTCTATCCCTAAGCTTCTAAACTGCTGCTCCTGGCGGTAAAGAGGCAGCCCTGCCCCGTATTTCTGGGTCATGATGTAGGCCATGAGGGAGGGAGATACCGGGCTTCCCGGAAGTACAGGAGCAGGCATGGGCGCTGTGATAACAGGGGTAGTTATTTCTTCTCTCTCACAGCGGCGGCAAGAATAGACGTAGCGCACGTGCTTAACTACTTTTATTTGGGCCGGAATAATTTTGAGCTCCTGCCGCACCTCAGTGCTCATTTCATGTAAAGGGCCACCACAGCAGGGACAGACCCTTTCTTCTTCCGGTAGGCGGTGCTCTACCACTTCCACCGGCAGTTCTTCCAGGTTCATCTCCCGGCTGCCGCGCGTTTTGCGTCGCTGGTAGGTGATGGTCTCCAAATCCGGCTCAGTTTCTTGCGGCCGGGCTTCCACTTCCGCCTCGTTAAAAAGCAAAAGCTGCTCTTCTAGTGCGTAAGTCCTTTCGCTGGAAGGACCGAATTGCCTTTTCTTGCTTAAACGGAGCTGCTCCATAAACCAGTTTAACTTGGCGGTAAGTTCGGCGACCTGTTGTTCCAATTGAGCACAGCGCTCTCGCAGTTCTTCTATGCTCATGGTCGCTATAGACTTAGCCGTGTCCATGCTTTGATAATTCGACAAATCAAGCCGAATTCCTCTAGAATCAACCACAAAGTGAAAATATTTCTTCCTGATGCTTTATATTACAAGATGGTACGTGCTTTTACCTCAGGATGGGCTTTAGGTTGGTTTAGGGGAAGACCATCGAGCAACCAGCGCAGCTCCCGGCGGCTGATGGTGATGGTGGAAGAAGTAGTGTCTTGCGGCCATATGAATTTGCCCTTCTCCAGCCGGCGGTAATAAAGCCAGAACCCGTTGTGCTCCCAGTGGAGGATCTTCAGTTTGTCCCTCTTACGGTTGCAGAAGACAAAGAGGCAAGAAGAAAATGGGTCTAATTCGAAGCCTTCCTTGACCAGCACCGCCAGGCCGTCGATGGACTTGCGCAAGTCTGTGGCGCCGCAGGCGAGGTAAACCCGGTCGATACCAACTTCGTTTAGCATAATGCCATCAGCACCTGTACTACCTGGGTGAGTAAGACCGGGTCAAAGCCGGGTCTTACCTCGATGCTGGCCGGTCCTATTTTGACCACTAGAGCTTGCTTTGGGGAACCTTCCTCGCTTATTTCTACTGGCAACCACCGGTTGGAATTCTCCGGAGGAGCTGGGGTCTGGTTCTTAAGCTTCCGCAGCCAGTACCATAACTGCCTGGGGCTAATGCCCTCATGGGAGGCGCACCATTCTTTAACGCTTTGCCCGCTTTCCCTGTATTCAGCTATGCGAGCTTCCCATAGTTTTTGTAATTCGGCTCTGGTCATAAGGGGAAATCCTCCTCAGTTCGTTTTCTGAGGAAGATTATCCCTTAAACCTGACGACAATGCCAAGGTGGGTTGTATTTGACGCTTACTTTTGTTCTATGGTGCCACCCGCTCGGCCGCCCAAGGTGTCTCTAGCCCGTCCTCCTAACCCCCATAGGGCCCGGGGGCTTCTGCCCCTCGCCGCCTACTCTCTCCATTGTACCGACGCTTTAGTCGGCCTGCCCCTCTGCTCTTCCTGCCTAGTGTAAATGCTAGTCTAAAAGTGATCCATGTAGAGGGGAAATTGACCTTGAACCTGTCGCTAAACTCATGATAGACTAAAGCAACAGGACCAATGACAAATACATAGGCCCCTTTCTCTGGCTTGTCGCTTGATCTTGGCGATTACGCCTTCTGCTTTTGCCCGCCCGCGATATACACGGTAGCTCTGCCAACCCTCAGCCGGACGGCCTTCCGGGGCACCCGGAACCAGGCCCCTGATCCCTTCTCCCGCTCCGGCTTCAGGCCTGCCTTCAGGAGCCGGGCCTTCACCAGGGGCGATGCCGTGTACACAGTGGCATCAGCTTCGGCTTCGTTCCACAGGATAACAGTTTCCTGCTCGATACGCTTTGCGTCGCTCATACACACTCACCTCCCTCCTGCCCCTCCAGGGGCATAAATAAAAGGGCCAGAATGCGTCTCCGCTTCCGACCCTTTTGGAAGGTGAAGGGGTATTTTTCTCCCGGACGTATAAATATACCCCCGGGTGAAGAATAGGGTCTCAGCTTCCAACCCTTTTGGAGCGCGAAAGGAATTTTATTGCCCTGGACCGCTCAGGTGTCGAACAGGTACAACCCCCACGCCGAAATCCCCAAAAGTCCGTCTCTGCTTCCGACCCTTTTGGAGCTTCAAAGGGTATCTTTCCCCGGCACGTATGAAAACTCTTCCGGGTTTAACATAGGGTCTCAGGTTCCAACCCTTTCGGAACTCAAAAAAGGTATTTCATTTTTTCCAAAAACAGGTATATCCGAAGCCTTGAGTTTCCTTGGCTTAGCTCCTGGCAAAAACTGACAAACTACAGTATTGGGATAGTCTACCTGTTTCCCTGCTTCCCCATCCTGTTCCCCAAAAAAGATAAAAGGCCGGGTTCCCCCGGCCCCTCCATCACGCCGCTTCTTCCTCCCGCCCGCCCCCTTCAATCAGCCGGATCAGCTCCAACGCCACCTTTCTCACCGCCTCCCCCCACTCAAGCAGCTTTTCCGCGTCCCGGACCCACCCGGCCACATAGTCGAAGCTGTAGCCGGACGTGTCCAGGCCGAAGTGGTGGGCGGCTATGAAGTCCGCGCCTTCTGCAATTGCTTCGCTCCGCGCCCTGGCGTCTCCCCCGTACTTTTGCCTCACCTCCGGGCCGTCCACGCCCAGGCGGTAGGCCAGGCCGTGGGCCACTTCGTGCAGGAGCACCTTGGCCCGCATGCCCTCGTCCAGGGTCGGGTCCAGGTGTATCTCCCCGGTCAGGGGGTCGAATTCCCCTTTCGCACCAGGTATCAAACAGCCCCACCTGACCGGGAAGGGGCTGA
>NZ_JAKKUR010000033.1 GCF_021890735.1 Thermanaeromonas sp. | reverse complement strand
ATGGCTCTCGCCTATAATATCTTCGAGAGAGTACCTTGCCTGTTGGTAATGACGCCGAAGCTGTCCCTTATAATATTCCAGCTCCTTTTGTAACCTTTGTATTTGTTCTGCCAACTTATCAACTTCGGAGATATCGCGGAATAATACTTTGCCTACAGCTCCTATAATCTTATTTCCTTCCCAGATCGGGATGCGGTCGCAAATCATGTTATGGCCCTTTATGCGTTGTACTTGCCGAAATTCCGGTTTCCCTGTTTTGACAACAATATGCATTCTGGTATTTTCAATGGCCTCCTGAACATGTTTGCCAATCATTTCCTCAGGCTTAACACCTAAAAAATCTGCATAGGCTCGATTAAACATAGTGATATAACCGTTTTCGTCGACTACTACTATCCCCTCATATGCCGTATCTAAAATAGTGTACAAAATATTCCTCCATCTTTCAGTCAGTTCAAGCCTCTGTAGTATTCTCTTTAACTCAGTTGTCTCTCGCAATAATAACAAAAGTCCCTTATTCCCAGCCCCATTTCTTAGGGTTACAGCTCGGCACAAAAAGTTCCGCTCACGGATACTTATCTCTTTTTCTATTTGTCCACCACCCTTAGCTAGATTAGTAAGTTCTTCGAAAAAAAGAGCACCGAACAGTTCTTTTAACGAGCTCCCTATAAGTGAACCGCCCAAGAGCTTTGTAGCAGATGGATTTGCACTAATTATACGGAGGGAACTGTCCGCTACTAATAGTGGGTCCTCTAAGGTTTCCCATAAAAGCTTTAGAAAACGTGCGGGTATGTGCATCCTTTTTACCCCCTTAAAAAAACTTAAACCTAATTATAAGGGTACCATATCCCTTCAATCATCTCAAACATCTCAAGAAGCTTACTTCAAGACCCACACCGCATTCCCTACCTTGCCATTTTCTATCAAAACTCATAATCCACCTGTACCTGGCATGAATCTTGCATAGGGGTTCAGTTTAGAAAACACCCACATCACTTACATGAAACGCCCTGCTAATCCTGAGGGTACACGGAACTAGATTGGGTAGCTTCAAACAAAAAATTGAGATAGGGGGGTAAAAAATATGTCCTCTACCTTTGATGAAATTCAAATTGGCCAAAAAGCTAGCCTAAGCAAAACCATCACTGAAACTGACATCTACGCTTTCGCCGGTATCACCGGCGACTTCAATCCTGTACATGTGGACGCAGAATTTGCTAAAAAAACTATCTTCAAGGAAAGAATTGCTCATGGTCTCCTAACTGCGGGACTTATCTCCGCGGTATTAGGAACCAAGCTGCCTGGCCCGAACAGCATCTATCTCAAGCAGGAACTCGAGTTCACCGCTCCAGTGCGGATAGGTGATACCATAACGGCAGAAGTTGAAGTACTGGAAAAAAAGCCAGAGAAAAAAATCTTGCGTTTAAAAACAATTGCGGTAAACCAGAAAGGCGACACGGTCTTAAGGGGAGAAGCTCTAATTAAAAAAATAGATTCGTGAATGTATTCTTAAGTACAATAGCCACTGCCACTTAATTTCCACCTAATACCAGCATCACCGAAGTAAATGAAAGGAGAGATATATCCCCATATGGACTTAAACTTAACCAAATCTCAACGCATGATCCGCCAGATGGTGAGGGAATTCGCTGAAAAAGAAGTTGCGCCAGGAGCGTCCGAGCGGGACAGCACTGGTGAATTCCCCTGGGAAATAGTAAAGAAGATGGCCCGCTACAACATGCTGGGAATCCCCTTCCCCGAGGAATACGGCGGGGCTGGAGCCGATACTTTGAGTTACATTATTACTGTAGAAGAACTGGCCCGGGTATGCGCTGCTACGGCGGTCATTGTCTCCGCCCATACTTCCCTTTGCGCTCACCCTATCTACCAGTTCGGTACCGAGGAACAAAAGCAGCGTTTCCTTGTGCCGTTAGCTCAGGGAAACAGACTGGGGGCTTTTGCCCTAACCGAGCCCAATGCGGGGACAGACGCTGCTTCCATCAGGACAACAGCTACACGCCAAGGCGATTCCTATATCTTAAACGGCAACAAGATCTTCATTACCAATGGCGGGGTTGCTGATATTTACATTGTCTTAGCCAAGACAGACCCTTCCAAAGGTGCTCGTGGTATCACCGCTTTTATTGTTGAAAAGGGTACACCGGGATTCTCCTTTGGTAAGAAAGAAGATAAATTAGGCATTCGCGCTTCCAGCACCACAGAACTTATCTTCCAAAACTGCCGTATTCCCGTAGAAAACAGACTGGGAGAAGAGGGAGAAGGGTTTAAGATCGCCATGCAAACCCTTGATGGGGGTAGGATAGGTATCGCCGCACAAGCTGTAGGAATAGCCCAAGCCTGCCTGGATGCCTGCCTGCGCTATGCTAAAGAGCGCGAGCAGTTCGGTAAGCCCATTGGTTCCTTCCAGGCCATACAATGGATGCTGGCCGATATGGCTACCCAGGTCGAAGCAGCACGCCTCTTGACCTACCGTGCGGCCTGGCTCAAAGATAATAAACAACCCTTCTCCAAGGAGGCAGCCATGGCCAAACTTTATGCTTCAGAAGTAGCTATGCAACAAGCCATAAAGGCAGTTCAAATCCACGGGGGATACGGCTATATGAAGGATTATCCCGTGGAACGCTTCTTCCGTGATGCCAAGATTACGGAAATATACGAAGGCACTTCAGAAGTACAACGCATGGTAATTGCTTCCCATCTCTTGCGCTAAGGAGGAACCGTATAAATGCGGATAATAGTTTGCATAAAACAAGTACCAGACACCACCGAAGTGCGCATAGATCCTCGCACAGGTACTCTGATACGAACAGGGGTACCTAGCATAATTAACCCTGAAGATCGTCATGCCCTAGAGGCCGCTTTGACTATAAAGGATCAGTGCGGAGCGGAGGTAATTGCCCTTTCCATGGGGCCACCCCAGGCAGAAGATGCCCTCTTGGAAGCCCTAGCTATGGGCGTCGACAGGGCCATCTTGCTCACCGATCGCGCTTTCGCCGGCGCCGATACCGCCGCAACATCTTACACTTTAGCCCAGGCCATAAAGCAGTTAGGTCCCTATGACTTAGTCCTTACCGGCCGCCAGGCTATCGACGGGGACACTGCTCAGGTAGGGCCTCAACTAGCTGAGTTGCTAGATATTCCCCAAGTCACTTACGTACAAAAAATAGAACTTCTTTCAGACGGTACGTGCCGCCTCCAACGCGCCCTTGAGCGTGGCTATGAAATCGTTGAAACGCGTCTTCCGGCCTTGTTTACGGTTATAAAAGAGTTAAATACGCCTCGCTATCCTTCTATTCGAGGGATTATGCGCGCCTTAAGACAGGGCGTTACCGTTTGGACAGCTAACGATGTGCCCGTTGATCCTAATTTGATAGGCCTCAAGGGGTCTCCTACTCAAGTACAGCGTACCTTTGTTCCTGAACACAAAAGAAACTGCGTTATGTTAAAAGGTTCCTTAGATGAGGTAACCACAGCCTTGGTCGAGGAGCTCAAGGAGCGCAGGCTGTTAAAAGCCCTTGCCACCTAGAGCTTCGTCTTATTACGGTATGATATTCATTGACTTTAACCCGGCTGAGGATGAGATTAAGAGGAGGTTCACATGATGCACATAAATCCTGAGCTATGTACAGGTTGTAAAGCCTGCCTACGGCGTTGCCCCTTTGAGGCGATAGAGATTGTGGATAAAAAAGCTCGAATAAAGGAGACCTGCACTAACTGCGGCGCATGCCTC
Organism: Thermanaeromonas sp.; assembly: GCF_021890735.1. GTDB lineage: Bacteria > Bacillota > DSM-521 > Neomoorellales > Neomoorellaceae > Thermanaeromonas. The sequence continues at coordinate 12,679 of NZ_JAKKUR010000033.1, read as the reverse complement.
GATTCCTGTAAATTCGGCGCCATCGAGAAGGAAGAAGATACAGGCCATACCGCCCCTCAATTTAAACCATCTCCCGAGTCCTACGAGGGAATCTGGATATTTGCCGAGCAACACCGGGGCCGACTGGCTGAGGTTGTACGGGAACTCTTGGGTGCGGCTCAAGATCTAGCCACCCAGCGCCAAACTTACGTGGCTGCTGCACTTCTGGGCCACGAGGTCTCCTTACTAGCGGACGAACTTTTTGCCTATGGCGCGGATCGTGTCTATCTCGTCGAACACCATGAGCTGGCTTCTTATCGGACCGAACCCTATACTTTTGTATTGGCTAAATTGGTCGAGGAATTCAAGCCGGAAATTTTTCTCCTGGGCGCCACCCCCTTAGGTAGGGATCTGGCTCCCCGTCTGGCCCGCCGTGTCGGTACCGGTCTCACTGCCGACTGCACAGAGTTGGCCATCGACCCAGAAGAAAAAATCCTTTTACAGACACGTCCCGCGTTTGGTGGGAATTTAATGGCTACCATAACCTGTCCTCACCACCGTCCGCAGATGGCTACTGTCCGGCCGGGAGTGATGAGGAAAAAAGAGCCAGATTATAGCCGTACGGGAGAGGTAGTGAGGCGTTCTTACGAGATTCCCTCGAAGTGTTTGAGAACCAAGGTTCTAGAAGTTATAGAAGAAGCCCGCACTACTGTGAACTTGGAAGAGGCAGAGATCATCATTGCCGGAGGGCGCGGCCTGGGTGGACCTGAGGGCTTTAAAAAGTTAGAAGAGGTGGCTAAACTGTTAGGAGCCACTGTTGGAGCCTCACGTGCGGCAGTAGATGCAGGCTGGATAAGCCGGGACCACCAAGTCGGGCAGACGGGTAAAACAGTTAAACCCAAGCTGTATATCGCGTGCGGGATCTCGGGAGCGATTCAGCACTTGGCTGGGATGCAGAATTCGGGCTGTATCGTAGCCATTAATACCGATCCTGAGGCCCCAATATTCAAGGTGGCTGATTACGGTATCGTGGGCGATGTCCATGAGGTATTACCCATTCTGGCCCAAAAGCTAAGATCTCTGCAATTAGCTTATTAATTCTCACTCCCCCTCTCCCTCCTTTAACGCATCCTTGATCCTGCGCCAGGGGGCGGGATGGGAATAGGTGAGCCATTCGATGAAGGCATGCGGTGCTATTTCCTGCAGGTTCCTTCGGGCAAGGTGTACATGAAGTTCTACCATGGCCTGACGATTTCCAGTAAGCTCCAGGGCTACCCGGTCAGCTTCGACTTCTTGCCTCCGGGAGAGGGCGTTCCCTACCGGCTGGGCTAAGAACGAGATAAGCTGGACAAAGACTAAGATAACTACCAGCAAATGCGGTGGATAGGGCTGGCCGGGTACTATCTCGCCTGGAGCTGTGAGCCGCAAAATACCGTAAAGTAAAATGAAGAAAATAAATCCTCCTACTATCCCCCAGAGCAATCCCTTTACAATATGGCCCTTCTTCCAGTGGCCCATTTCGTGGGCCACCACTGCTTCTACTTCCTCCGGGGAATAGTCACGTAAAAGATTATCATACAGCACTATCCTTTTAGTCTTGCCCAGGCCGGTGAAATAGGCGTTGGCTTTAGTGGTACGCCGGCTAGCATCCATAACCCAGACCTCTTTTACTTCAAGGCCCGCCCTTTGGGACAGCTCCACCACCATTGACTTGACCGGCCCCTCCTTTAGAGGCTCGAACCGGTTAAAAAGGGGGGCCAGCACTACTGGCCATAAGAAAGTCTCTACTACCATCCAAAAAGCTAAAATAAGCCCGGCAACCGCCCACCAGCTAAAGGGCCAGCGTCCGGTGGCCCAGAAAAAAAGCAACGTCCCTATACCCGAAAGCAAAAGATCTATCCCGGAAGCCTTTAAATAATCCACCCACCAGGAAGCTAGAGTTTGGGTGGAAAACCCCCAAAGGTGCTGGACTATAAAGCTGCTATAAAAAGAAAAGGGAAAAGCTACGCCTTTGAGAAGCGCCCAAATCAATATAAAAAACAAGCCTGTAGCTAAAAAATATCGCTGGCCGGACAGGCGTAAAATACCCGAAGCCAGCGCCGCCGCCCGCCCGCTCCACCAAAGCCACAAAAGCAGGCCGGTTTTGGCTAAGTAGGCTAAAAGACTGCTAAACCTCATCACCATCTGGTAGCGCCGGGCACGTTCTACATCCAGGGAAGTAAAATATTGCCATACAAGGGAAGGAACTGGCGGAGGGAGGATAAGAAAAAGAATATATAACGCTATAAGTAGCGCCACCAAGCCCAAAAGCAAACCCCACAAGATGCTGGCTTTGGCCAACCCCTTCCCCATCCTTTCTGTCATAAATTTACCTCTAAACATTACCTACCCTCAGTTTACTCCGGTGCTTCCTGGTAAATACTTAATCCTGAACTCGTTCCTAGCCGGTTGGCCCCAGCTTCTAGCATTTTAACCGCATCAGAATAGGTGCGGATACCGCCAGAAGCCTTTACCCCTGCCTTATCCCCCACCACCTGCCGGATAAGGCGGACATCTTCCACGGTAGCACCGGGACCATTAAAACCTGTACTCGTCTTGATAAAATCTGCCCCTTCTTCTACAGCTAACCGGGTGAGGATAACCTTTTCTTGTTCCTCTAGAAGGGAGGTCTCAATAATAACTTTCACCACTGTATCTTCCTTTTTGGCCTTAGCAGTCTGGATGATCTCTTTTAGCTCGCGCCTTATATACTCCTCGGCACCGCTTCTAAACATGCCTAAATTTATGACCACATCTATCTCTGCGGCCCCGTTACTTACGGCTTCGCTGGCCTCGAAAACTTTATTCCTAATGGTAGTAGCGCCCAAGGGAAAGCCTATAACGGTACAAACTTTTATCCCCGAACCCTCCAAAAACCTAGCCGCCCAAGATACGTAGCAAGGATTAACACAGACGCTAAAGAAACCGCACTCTAATGCTTCGGTGCAAAGCCTCTCTATATCCCTTTGGGTAGCTACCGGCTTAAGCAGAGTGTGCTCGATTACTGAGGCTATTTTTCTTTTATTCCACATGCTAAAAGTTCTCCTTTCTTAAAGTCTGATACGGGTTTTCCAGGATAAGTAGCGCTATTTGTGTACATGAATAAGAGCTTTTTAAGGCTTTCTCCTCTCTAAGACACTTGTTCTAAGATAAGGGGTAAAGGTGGAACAGGAGCAGGGGATAACTTAATTAAGGCCTTAAGCTCTTCTAGGGCAGCTTTTAACTTCTTTTCATCATTAGCGTAAACGGTAACAATAGGTTCCCCCTTCTCTATCCGGTCCCCTACTTTACCACCTAACACTAGGCCCACTGCTAAATCTATATCCTGTCCTTTCTTTTCTCTCCCAGCACCCAGTTTCATGGCCACCTGGCCTAACCTTTCTGCGGGAAGTTCAGCTATATAAACTTCTTCTTTAGCCACCCAGCTCTCTTTAAAGCGGGCCTGGGGTAAAAGATCTAGATCCTCTACTACTTTTACCTCTCCCCCCTGGGCCAGGATAAACTCGCGGAACTTCTCTAACGCTTTCCTACTTGCTAGAGCTTCCCTTAATTTCTTTTTACCTTCCTCTTTATCCTTAGCCTTTCCGCCCAGCACTAGCATAGCGCTGCCCAGCTCCAAGCAAAGGTTTACTAGATCTTGAGAGCCTTCACCGCGCAAAACCTGTATGGCTTCCGCGACTTCTAAACTATTGCCTATGGCTAATCCCAAAGGTTGGTCCATATTGGTAATGTACGCTATGGTCTTACGCCCTACAGAGCGGCCTATATCTACCATAACTTGGGCAAGCTTCCTGGCGGAAGGCAAGTCTTTCATAAAGGCACCCTGGCCAACCTTAACGTCTAGGACTATGGCATCCGCACCGGCCGCGATCTTCTTACTCATTACCGAGCTTGCTATAAGGGGAATGGAATCCACCGTAGCCGTGACATCCCGTAAGGCATATAATTTCTTGTCTGCAGGAGCCAGCTCTTCACTCTGGCTGGCTATCGCTATCCCGTATTTTTTCACGTTTTCCTTAAATTCCTCCAGGGAAAGCTCTACCTTAAGCCCTGGTATGGACTCTAACTTATCTATGGTACCTCCTGTATGTCCCAGTCCCCGTCCGGACAGTTTAGCTACAGGTACCCCGCAGGAAGCAACTAAAGGTGCTAGGACCAAGGTGGTGGTATCCGCCACACCCCCTGTACTGTGTTTATCCACTTTTATCCCGGGGATAGAGGATAGATCGAGCCTTACTCCCGAATCCGCCATGGCCAGGGTTAGATGCACTGTCTCCTCTATATTCATACCCTGAAAATAAATGGCCATGGCCAGCGCGGCCATCTGGTAATCAGGTATCTCGCCTGAAGTAAAGCCCTTAACAATAAATTCAATTTCCTGTCGGGTTAGAACTCCACCATTTCTTTTTTTCTTTATTAGGTCATATATCCTCATACTTACAACAATCCCTCCCATTTCCTTTAAAAGGGCTTCCCAGATTGGGAAACTTGAAGCCTAAAACTACTAAAGTTTAACATTACTTTTTCTCGCTCCTTGGCTATCTCCCCTATTTGTTACAGCCTGCTTGGCTTACAAAAAAAGCGCCGGGCTACAAGCCGGCGCCTTTGCAGAGTCTTTAGCTACATCCTGTTAGCCTTAGCGCTAACCCTCTTTTTCCACAGGTATACCCGCCATTTTCATTTTCTCCCGGAATTCCTCTTCATACTCCTCATAAGTGTGCACTTTTACCGGATAATTCCACGGATTTATATGCCTTACGGCCCGGCTGTTGTTGGGTAAGTTTCGTGTAGGGGATAAAAATATCCCTGCCATATGCACCATTTTACTAAAGGGGAAATAGGCTGCCAAGGCGCAAACCAAGAAGAAATGGATGTAAAACAATACCCCTATGCCCTCTGGAACCCGGGGACGAAAAGTAATCAACCCTAAAGCCAGTTCTTTAACAGCAGCCACGTCCACGCTCCAAAAATAGCGCATCAGAACACCCGAAATTCCTATGCCTAAGAGCAAGAAGAGAGGGGTATAATCAGCAGGCAACGAAATATAGCGAACCTGCGGGATGATAAGCCTTCTGAGCAAAAGATAGGTTACCGCAACGAGGAATAATACATCTGTAATGTACACAGCCCGCAAACTTACGCGGAAAAATCCGTCTATACCCTCCAGGAAAGATACCCATCCCGGTACCGGCTCTGTAAAATATCTTAAATGCCGGAAAAGGATAATGAAGAAAGACCAATGGAACAGAAGGCCGCCCAGCCACAGCCACTTTTCCCAGTGATAGGTAAGCCGGGGCCCTTCCCTCAGTTCTGCCTTGGTATTGCGAAGAAGGGAACGGAAAAGTAAAACTTCGGAAGCAACCCGCGCCGCTGCTCCTAAAGCAGTAGAAGGATTATCCAAAAAGCTAGGCTTGATCCAGGGCAACGATTTTTGCTGGCCACCTGTGGTCGGTATCCGGAAAGGCACCGGGGAACGCCCCCAATGCATGATGCGGTACACCATCCCTCCGAGGAAAGTGGCCAGAGTGACATAAGGTACTACAACTCCGAAGAAGAAGTCAAGCTTTAATACTTCTACTCCTACGGTGACCACCAAGACGAGGGCCAACACGATCCCTAATGAAAAGATAACACCCATGTTACCCTACCCCTTCAGGCAATTTCTTCCTTAACAGAAATTACTATTTTATAAAGTATGGTGAGCATGAAAAGACCTGTAGCCCATACACCTAAGGTAATTAAAGCTTCCGGTAAGGTAGGAGCATATTCGGTTACCCTCTCCAAGGGATTGGGGATAAAACCGGCTATAACTAAGGCCAACCCCTTCTCGATCCATAAGGAGATAAAGGTGGCCCCACAGGCTAGAAGAAGTGTACTTTCTTTTTGTCGAGTACCCGGTATCACCAGGAGAACTATAGCCAAAGCAGCTAGCACAACGAAAACCCACATAAAGGGTACCAGCTTCCCATGGCCTTCCAAGCCGGCAAAAAGGTACATCAAAGTATACGTCCCGTGAGCCGGTACTTGGCTATAAAAGGCAGTAAATAATTCCAAGCCTACAAAAAAGGCTGTGATAATCATGGCATAAGCCACGATGGCGGAGAGCTTCTCGATAGCTTCTTTCCCGGGATCGAAGCGGCTAAATTTTTTAAGGATAAAGCAGAGGATAATAAGTAAAGCCGGACCGGAAGCAAAGGCCGAAGCCAGGAAGCGGGCAGCCATCAGTGCCGTAAGCCAGTAATGCCGTCCCGGGAGTCCTGCATAAAGGAAAGCCGTCACCGTATGGATGCTGATGGCCCAAGGAATGGAAATATAGGTTAATATTTTAACCCATTTAGGAGGAGACACTTCCTTATATTCTGCCTCGAGCACGTTCCAGCCGATGATAAGGTTTAAAAGAAGGTAGCCGTTCAGTACAACCATATCCCAGAAGAGAATGGAATTAGGAGTGGGATAAAGAAGGACATTAAACAGGCGCATGGGTTTACCGAGGTCTACTATAACAAAAAGAAGGCACATAACGATGGCAGATACCGCCAAAAATTCCCCCAGGATAGTGATCCTGCCGAAGGCCTTCACATTATGGAGGTAATAAGGTAGAACCACCATCACGGCCGAAGCTGCAACCCCCACCAGGAAGGTGAACTGGCCGATATAAAGGCCCCAGGATACGTCCCGGTTAAGACCGGTGATAGTAAGGCCCTGGTTTAGCTGCCAAAGGTAACAGATAAAACCTACGCCCATCAACATAAGCAACGATATCATCCAGCTCCAATACCTGGGGCTTCCTTTTAAAGCTTTCACTAACATGGCTTCTCTTCCCCCAAGACCTTTTCTTTTTAAGTCCTAAGTCACTGAACCTTAAGGCAAAGCATAATAAACCTTAGGCCTGGTACCTAGCTCAGATTTGCGCTGGATGGTAAGGAAAGAGCGCAACTTTTCCCGTATCTCGGAATCTGGATCCTCCAGGTTTCCAAAAATAAGGGCACCCGCCGGGCAGGCCTCTACACATGCAGGTCTTAGCCCGGCATCTATCCTTTCCACGCATAGATTGCACTTCTCCACCACCCCTTTTTCCCGGGTAGGGAAAGAGGGATTTGTCTCTTTTATAAAGGGCCGCGGATCCCGGAAATTAAAGCTCCGGGCACCATACGGGCAGGCCGCCATGCAGTACCGGCAGCCAATGCAACGGTGATAATCCATCATCACAATACCGTCTGCCCTCTTATAGGTAGCCTTAGTAGGACAGACTCTTACACAGGCCGGGTTATCACAATGATTACATAGTACTACTACAGGTTTTTCTCCCAAGGCTTCAGGCAAATACTCATGCTCCTGCTCCGGAAAGGCATTGGCAAAAGGCTCCTTCCATATCCATTTAATCTCTTCCTTCGGAGTAGGTATATCAGGGATGTTGTGTTCTCTTCTACAGGCCAGGATACATTCTACACAGTCCACCCTGGACCAGCACTTCTCCATATCCACCAACAGGCCCCATTTGATCTCCCTTGTCCCGGCCCGGGAAGGAACAGAAGAACTCCCCTCCTGGCCCATCATGGCTAACTTTCTTATAAGACTCTCCTGCCCTTCCCCGGCGGCTAAACCTTTAACCGTGGGAAATACAAGAAAAACTAACCCGCAAACACCACCGATCTTAAGAAAATCTCTCCTGGTCGTCCTCATGGCTATTTCCCCTTTGATTCTAGATGGCAACTCCAGCAGTCAGGAGTTACCCTTAAATAGTTATGGCACTCATCGCAAAACTGGGCTTTATTGGAGTGGCACGCCAGGCAAGTATTCTGAAGGCTCATGATGTATTCCTTACCGCTTGTAGACACGTAAACCCTTTCTCCCTGGCGAACCACCCGGTCCCGCCACTCGTTCAAAAGCCTCATGTGATTGGCCCGCATGAAATCTGTGGGCTCTACACATTCTTTAATTTCTAATTCGTTTATAGTGGGAGTATTAAGATCCGGAGCAGGTGCGGTGGCTGCCCTTCCCGCGTTATACCAGAAAGGGAAGCTAAAGAGGAAAATAAACGCACCTACTCCTATGAGTATATACTTAAAATCAGGTACCCTCATCTTATCCCCTTCCTTCTACGGAAGCTCAAGCCTAGGCATCGTCCTTACCCGGCTCCATTTCCCCTTCGCGCTTTCCTTTCCCTTCTAGGGGTTCACCCCGCAGGGTGGTGGTGCGCTCCTTTTCTCCTTTCATTACCAGGGCATTACCTAAAAGCTCGTGAACGCCAGCCACGGCCACACCGGGCACCCAGTAATCCATAAGGGCCGGCAGCGCCGCCCGGTCTATGGCGCAGATACAAGCCAGCAGGTTCACACCGTACTTCTGATGCACATACCTTACCGCGTTGGCCCGGGGGAACCCACCCCGCATCCTCATCTCGAAGTTTTCATCAGCATTAAGGCCAGCCCCGCTCCCGCAGCAGAAGGTGTTCTCCTTTATGGTGTTTTCGGGCATCTCGTAGAAATTGCGGCATACATTCTTTAGGATATAACGGGGTTCCTCGAAAAACCCCATGGCCCGGGAAGGATTACAGGAGTCGTGGAAGGTTACTATAAGGTGGTCGTTACGGCTGGGATCCAGGTTGAGCTTGCCGTGGCGGATGAGATCAGCAGTGAACTCGCAGATATGCACCATCTTGGTGGATTTAGCATTTTCAAATTTAGTACCTGTAATGGGAGAGACAGGTTCCTCCAGGAAGTCGGCCGGTCCGTTCATGGTATCCATATATTGGTGGATAACTCGCCACATATGGCCGCATTCCCCGCCTAAGATCCACTTTACGCCGAGCCTCTTAGCTTCAGCATACATCTTGGCATTGAGCCTCTTCATCACTTCATGGGAGGTAAATAACCCGAAATTTCCCCCTTCTGAGGCATAAGTGCTCAAAGTGTAGTCTAGACCTATCTCATGGAAAAGCATGAGGTACCCCATGAAGGTATAGATCCCCGGGTCGGCGAAGACATCGCCGGACGGGGCGATGAAGAGTATCTCGGCTCCCTTACGGTTGAAGGTGGGCTCCACCCTGATTCCGGTTATATTTTCGATCTCATCCACGCAGAACTCTACCATATCCCGGAAGGCGTGGGGTTCAATACCCACGTGGTTTCCTACACGGTAGCAGTTGGCTGCTGAGGCCACCGTCCAATCAGGATAACAACCGAGAAGCCCTAAAAGTTCGCGACCCAGCATGGTTATCTCTGCCGTATCTATCCCAAAGGGGCAGTAGAGGGAACACCGGCGGCATTCAGTGCACTGGTAAAAGTAGTAATACCACTCTTTTACCACCTCTACCGTGAGATCCCTGGCGCCTACCAGCTTCCCCAAGATTTTACCTGTCGTAGTAAAATCCCGGCGGTAGATGCTGCGCAAAAGCTCAGCCCTTAAAACCGGCATATTCTTGGGATCCCCGGAGCCGAGGAAAAAATGGCACTTATCGGCGCAGGCCCCGCAGCGCACACAGATATCTAAGAAGAGCTTTAAGGACCGGAACCTCTCCAAGCGCTCTTTTAATCCTTGTAATAGAATTTCCTTCCAATTCTCCGGAAGCTTCCAATCCTCTTCCTCCGGTGACCACTCCCGGGGGTTAGGAAGCTCCAAAACCTCCAAGCTTTTCGGTTTAGCCGCATATAGCCAAGTACCCCGCCTGAACTCTACCGGGGTATCCATCCACCCGGTCTTGGGTGGCCTGTAGTTTATCTTCATTAACTCTTCCGGCTTACTTATCCTGGACATCCTCCCCACCTTCCTTGGTTAGTCAGGGCCCGGACACCAACCTACTGAGTATCTTCCGGCCTTACTTCGCCGGTTATCTCTTTATTCACCCTCTCCCAAAGCTTCTGTACTCTATTTTTTATCTCCTTCACCCGTATCTCATACAGCTCCTCACGGCATTTCGCATACACATCAAAGGCCAAAAGTTGTACCCTATCCACCAGGGAATAGGCGTATTCTAAATCCTCCCAAGACACGTGTCCTTTTTTTATCTCAGGTTCCAATTCCTGGCGCAGGGCTTCTTTAAGCAGCAACACAAAACCTACCGCCTTACTAGGTGAAAAATCCTGGACCGCCCGTATGCGGACTATCCTATCCATATAGGGATAAAGTTCCTTTTCACTTACTCCTTTAAGCCAACCTTCATATATCCCTTCCAGCCCTTCCCTTAAGGCCTGGCCTACAGGGTTAGCGAAGGGATCTTTCTCCTGGAGCAAAAACTTGGCCGTATCGGGAGGATAAGTGCTCACCACTAAATGAAACCACCTGGCTATGATCTCTGGCTTCCTGTCTGTTAATACTTGAGGTAGCTTCATAGCTTTATTCCCTTTTCTTCCCTAAAATCGGCAGCCGCTGTGTTGGTAGAAGTTGCTCACCAACCCGGCTTTTCATGCTGCCTCTCCCTTTTTCGTTTTTACTTGAACTACTTCTGTTATTTTTAAATTCCATTCGCTATTTCTTTTTAAATTCCTGCCAAGGCCCTTAAATTTTTGATGCCCTTTTTCTCAACCTAAACTGTAGTTCTTCCCTCTATTCCCTTGACTTAAAAGGGGAGATTGAGGTTATACTCAGAGTAGTTCACTTTGTTTTGATTGGTGATTAAAAATGCGCTTTTTATCCTCTATGAGGCTGGCCATATATCTCCTTTTAGTTTTAGCAGCCCTGGCCGCCATCGGCAGCCTTATCCCCCAGGGCCAACCCCATGAATTCTACCGGGCCTATTACGGAAGGCCGGTAGGCGAACTTATAATATTCTTTTCCTTGCACAATATCTACCGTAGCTGGTGGTTTATTTCTTTAGAGGGGCTGCTTGCTGTCAATCTTCTCCTCTGCACGGTCCGCCGGCTAAGACAGCCAAAAACCTTAAAGGAATGGGGTTCCCTCCTCCTGCATCTCAGCTTGCTAGTGATCCTTGTAGGGGCCACGCTTTCCGGAGCCTTAAAAAGGAGTATCTATGTAGAAATGGGTACGGGGGATAGCTTGGATCTTGCTTCTTATGGTTTTCCGGGCACAACCCTTACCGTAGAAGACTTTAAAATAGAATACTATCCCACCCTAGAGCCTAAGCAATATATAAGCTATGTAACCTTAAAGACCGCTCAAGGCAAACAAATTAAGAAAGAAATCAAGGTAAACTATCCCCTAGAATTTGCCGGTTTTAAAATATATCAGGTAAGCTACGGCTGGCTCCTAAAAGGCCAGGTGGTTTCTAATGATAAGACAATCCCCTTTGAATTGCCAGATAAAAAGAGCCTTCCTCTAGATGAAGGCAAAGGTGTACGGCTATTTTTTATGTTTCTCCCCGACTACGATGAAGAAAGTAAAAACTTAAAATCCCGGTCCCCTTTACCCCGTAACCCCCGCTTGGTTTCTCTCCTTATGCAAGGGCACGAGATATTGGATGTAGGCGTTGTCCATCCTGGAGAAACAGCCCATCTTAAAGAGTACTCTATCACCTTTTCGAGCTTCAGGTATTACACAGGTTTAGAAATAAAAAAAGACCCGGCCATGCCAGTAGTCTATGCCGGTTTCATATTACTCCTAGGAGGCCTAGCTATGAGATATATCTCTAATCATCAGCCCAAATGAACGCAATTGCCGTATGTAGGAACTCCTAGCTTTTATGAGCGTATCATGGTGAGGAGCATTTTAAAATTAGTTAAAGCCCGTAGAGCATGGGGCTGGTTAGCAGGCATAATTATGGCTTCCCCGCTTTTAAGCCGGAAGGGCTGACCCGCTATTGCGATCTCTACTTCCCCTTCCAACACCTGTACCAAAGCATCATAAGGAGCTGTATGCTCGCTCAAACCTTGCCCGGCGGCAAAGGCGAATAAAGTTACTGTTCCCGCCTTCTTATCGATAAGGGTGCGGCTCACAATGGAGCCTTCCTGGTAACTTACCAACTCCTTTAAGTTGGCCACTCGGGCTTCTAAGCCTTGAGTTGCTGGCAGGTTAATATTATGATGCATATTTTCCCCTCCTAAAAATATCCAAGGCCTTGGAGTAACTCTGTTGGTATTATAACATTATACCCTTCTTCGCTGCTACTTACCCCGCAGGAAAAAAGAGTGCAGTGTCGAATGATGAGAACAAAGTTTAAAATTAAAAACAAGGAGTAAAAGACATGGTTAGGTTAAAGAAAAAGCTTTTGTTTATTGTATACGTTTTAGTCCTTGGGGGAATTCTGGGGATTTTTACCGGATGCAACAAGCCTTCTGCTCCTCAAATAGATCTCACTAAGGTTAAGCCTGTAATGTCTAAAAGCAGTACCTCAGAAAAACCACTTAAGGTGGCCATTTCCTCTATAACCTCACCCAGCTATAGCCGTACTTACTACGAAGACCTGTTAAATTACTTGTCCCGCCACCTACACCGCCCAGTACAAATATTACAGCGCAGATCTTATGCTGAAGCGAACGACCTCCTGCGGGCTGGAGGAGTGGATGTAGCTTTTATCTGCACCTACTCCTATGTAGCAGGGCACGAAGAATTCGGGCTGGAGCTGCTGGCTGCTCCGCAGATTGATGGAAAGGTTACTTACCGTGCCTATGTAATAGCCAGATCTGATAGCGATATCAGGAATTTCGATGCTCTCCGGGATCGCCGGTTCGCCTTTACCGACCCTATGTCTACCACGGGAAACCTC
>NZ_JAKKUR010000032.1 GCF_021890735.1 Thermanaeromonas sp. | reverse complement strand
CGGCGCATGTTAAATTCAGCCTGTTTACCCTTATTCCAGTTCTTAACTGGCCGGTAGTAGCCCACTATTCTGCTCCACACCTCAGTTTCTCGGCCGCAAGTAGGGCATGTCCATTGCTCCCCTGCAAGGTAGCCATGTTCTGGGCAAACACTAAAGGTAGGAGTAATAGTCAAGTAAGGCAGCCGGAAATTGGTAAAAACCCTTTGCAAAAACTTGCGGCAAGCCGTAAGGTCCGTTATCCTTTCGCCTAGGTAAGCATGAAAGACGGTGCCGCCTGTATATTTCACCTGTAGCTCATCCTGGTGCTCCAGGGCCTCGAAAACGTCGCTCGTAAAATCTACCGGCAAGTGGGTGGAGTTGGTGTAGTAGGGTTCCTCCCCGCCTGAGGTGATAATATCAGGATAAAGGGACTTATCGAGCCTGGCCAGGCGATAAGAAGTCCCTTCAGCAGGAGTGGCCTCTAAATTGAAAAGCTGCCCCGTCTCCTCCTGGTAAGAAGTTAAAACCTCCCGCATGAAATCTAGCACCTTTAAGGCCAGCCTCCGGCCCTCTTCCGTCTCTATCCCTTTTCCTAAAAGATTAAGTGAGGCCTCGTGCATCCCTATAATACCGATGGTGTTAAAATGATTCTCCCAATACCTGCCAAAACGTTCCTTAACACGGCGGAGGTAAAAACGGGAGTAGGGGTAAAGTCCCTGCTCCGTTAATTTCTCCAGCACACCCCTCTTTATAATCAAGCTTTCTTTGGCCAGGTCCATATAATACCTTAGCTTAAGGAAAAATTCGTCTTCCGAGGAGCTAAGGTACCCCAGCCGAGGTAAATTTATAGTGACTACACCGATAGAACCGGTTAAGGGATTGGCGCCGAACAGCCCTCCCCCTCTTTTCTTTAGTTCCCGGTTATCCAGCCTCAAACGGCAGCACATGCTCCGGACGTCTTCGGGCTTTAGGTCTGAGTTTATAAAGTTGGCAAAATAGGGGATGCCATACTTGGCGGTCATGGCCAGTATGCGCTCAGCCACCGGACTATCCCAAGGGAATTCCTCGGTGATGTTATAGGTAGGGATGGGGAAGGTAAAAATGCGGCCCCGGGCATCACCCTCCATCATCACCTCGCAGAAAGCTTGATTTAGCCAGTCCACTTCCTTTTGAAATTCACCATAATAAGCCTTCTGCCGTTTGCCCCCGATTATCACCGGCTCATCAGCTAATATACGGGGCACTACTACATCCAGGGTAATATTAACAAAGGGGGTTTGGAACCCTACCCGGGTGGGCACGTTAAGGTTAAAAATAAATTCTTGCATGGCTTGCTTTACTTCGCGGTAGTCTAAGCCGTCATAACGAATAAAGGGCGCCAGATAAGTATCGAAGTTAGAAAAGGCTTGGGCACCAGCCGCCTCGCCCTGGAGGGTATAAAAGAAGTTGGCAATCTGACCCAATGCTGTGCGGAAATGTTTGGGCGGAGCGCTTTCTACCTTTTGGCCTACTCCAGCGAAGCCAGTCTCCAAAAGATCGGCCAGATCCCAGCCGCAGCAGTAGGGCGCAAGTAAACTCAAATCATGAATATGTATGAAACCTTCCTCATGGGCCCGGCGTATTTCTGGAGGATATACTTTCTCCAGCCAATATTTAGAAGTTACTGCCGAGATGATATGGTTGTTTAAGCCCTGGAGGGAATAGTTCATGTTGCTGTTTTCGTTAATACGCCAGTCACGCCCGTCCAAGTAGTCCTGCACCATCTTCTCTACATTAACTAAGAGATTCCGGAAGTCCCTCCACTCCGCATGCTGCTGGCGGTAAAGGATATAGGCCTTAGCCGTCCGGGCATGCCCGTTCTCTATTAAAACCTTTTCTACCAAATCCTGCACATCTTCTACTGTAGGCAGCCGGTCTGTAAATTTTTGGGCGATAAGCTCTGTAACCTGGTTGGCCAGCTCACAAGCGAGCCTCCGATCCTGGCCCCCCACAGCTTTGGCCGCTTTAAATATGGCATTGATTATCCTTTCCTGATCAAAATCAACTACCCGGCCATCCCTTTTGATTATTTTCTTGGGTAGCACCTTTGGCTTCCCCCTTATTCTGGGTTACACCTCTTTTTGTATCAAAGTGGCTTTCGACAAAAAAAGGGAAATTCCTTCCGTTCACCGCAGGGATAAAAAGAAAAGGCCGGTGCCGAAACTTTAGGAAAACCGACCCTCAGAATAAACATCCCCCTTTCAGAGCAATGCAGCCTATAAACCTTCCTCTCCTTCCTGCCACCCGTGCCGCCTCCTGCACCTTCCCGGCCCTCTCCCTTCTTTTACAGGGCCCTTACCTTCGCAGTAAGGGCAGAACTCCAAGCCGTCTTCTTGTTCCCATCTCCTGCCGCACCGGGGGCAGCATGCTTTCCCCACCAGCTGGTAGTAGCCCCCTTCTACCCTAATGGCCTTTCCGCTGACCAAGGCTTCTGCAATCTTGGCCCGGGCTGCATTTAAAATTCGGGCAAAAGTAGGCCGTGAAACCTGCATCCTGGCCGCGCAATCTTCTTGCTCCAATCCTTCTAGATCTTTTAAACGTATAGCCTCCAATTCTTCCAAAGCCAAGACAACCTCTTCCATCTGTCCCTGAGGAATACCCGCAGGTTGGAAATAAGTTATACACGGGATGAAGGCTATACGACGGCATTTAGGCGGTCTCGGCACTTTACTCCCCCATTTTCCTTCGAGTTTAATGTTTAGAGAACTTGTTTACCTTTATTTTATCACAACTATGGTTAGGTTCTTGTAAAGTTTTTAGGTGCTGGAAGGCGGAGCTAAAATTTTGCACCAGCCTGCTTGTACTGCCTATTGTTGAGCTAAAATCTTGATAGAAAGGAGTTGAAGGCTTTGGCTTCGGAAACAATAGTGCCCCATTTTGTATACCGTGCCGTAAAAATTTTACAAGAAAAAGGCTATGCAGCCTGGGTAGTGGGTGGAGCCCTCAGAGATTATTGGCTGGGTCTTAAAGCCAAGGATTGGGATGTGGCCACCGATGCCTTACCTCAAGAAGTAATGAACCTTTTTGAAAAGGCCATTCCTACAGGGATCAAATTCGGTACCGTTACCGTAGTGCTCGACGGTAACGCTTTGGAGATCACCACCTTCAGGCAGGAAAAAAATTACACACCCCAAAGGAAGCCTGGCCAAGTAAAGCTAGGGGTAACCCTGGAAGAGGATTTTAAACGCCGTGATTTTACTGTAAACGCTCTAGCTTACGATCCGGTAAACGAAAGATGGTATGATCCCTACTACGTCATCCCCAAACTTGAGGGCAAGCTTATGGAAATAAAAGCTGTAGGGGATCCTTGCGAACGCTTCGAGGAAGACCCTTTAAGGATGTTGCGCGCTTTTTACCTTATGGCCCGGGCAGGAGAGGCCAGAGCCAAAGTCCACTGGGATGAAGCTACATTAAAAGCTATATCTTTAAGCCGGGATAAAATTTTGCGCGTTTCAGCAGAGCGCATACGGGATGAGCTTAATAAAATCCTGTTGGGCTCCAACCCGGACGAGTGTTTAAGAAAAATGCAACAGGTGGGATTGCTCGAAGTTATACTCCCTGAGGTTAGCCGAAACCGCGGCGTTATCCAAGGAGATAACACCTACAAGCTGGATGTTTTCGAACATATTTTAGCGGTGGTCCGTACCATCAAACCTTCCCTCCACTTAAGATGGGCGGCGCTACTTCACGATGTAGGAAAGTTTTCCTGCCGGAAAGAGGAAGGGGAAAAGATACATTTTTACGGGCACGAAAAGGTAAGCGTAGAGCTGGCAAGACTTGTTCTAGAGCGTCTTAAATTCAGCCGGGAGTTTAAGGAGAAAGTCCTCCACCTTATCAGCCACCACCTCTTTTCCTATCCTACCACCCCCGCGGGCTTACGCCGTTTCTTGCGTCGTGTGGGTCCCGAAGCCGTAGAGGACCTTTTAGAACTCAGGCGGGCCGATATCCTGGGCACGGATCCCGAGGCCAACCTTTTAGCCCTCGAGGAATTCTCCCGGCGCTTAGAAGATATAAGGCAAGAAAAAGCGGCCTTTAGCCTTAAAGATCTTGCTGTCAATGGTTACGACGTCATGGAATATTTAAACCTCTCTCCCGGACCTGCAGTGGGTAAGGCTTTAAACTACCTCCTGGAAAGAGTCCTGGAAGATCCCTCCCTTAACACCCGGGAAACGCTCTTAAGGGAACTAAAAGAGTGGGCTGCTGCCCATCTTCAACAAAAATAACCCTGCTCCCAGCAGGGCTACCTCACCCTTAAATATCCTACCCTTAAAGCTTCACCTCTACCGGGCCTATTATGCCTACTCCGTTAAAATCAACCTTGCACCGGTAGGCTATCGCTTCTACACCCTGGCCTACCACTTTCCTTAAAGTAGCGGCGAAATGGGGATCCGTTTCTTCATTAGGAGCAAAATAAAGGGCGTCCTCCCTTTGGATTAGAAATACAACCGCTGCGCGACACCCTTGCTTTCTGAGGTTGGCCAGCTCCTCAAGATGGCGGGCACCCCTTAGGGTTGGCGCATCCGGGAAGCGGGCCTCCCCTTCTACCACCAGGGTTACAGATTTTACCTCAACATAACAGGGCGGCTGTCCCTCTCCCTCTAATAAAAAATCCAGCCTGCTTTCACCGCACTTTACCTCGGGCTTTATTATCTTATATCCGCTAAACTCCGGGAGCCCTCCGGTTTTTATTGCTTGAGCAAAGATAAGGTTGGGCAGCCGGCTGTCCACCGAAACCAGCACGCCGTTATACCGCACCAAAGCGAGATCGAAGAAAGTCTTTCGCCCCGGCCCGGCCTTTGGAGTTAGATAAATTTCGGCCCCCGGCTGTAAAAGCTCTTTGAGCCTCCCTGGATCAGCTAAAAAGGCTAAAACTTCCTGTTCCCCCATTTTAGCCCGCACCATAAACCGGTTGGGGCGCTCAATAAAAGTTGCCGGGAATAAGCCCCGGGGAAGGCTTAAGTACATGGATAGACCCCCTGCAAGGTTGTGCGCGGCTAAACAATTGTTAGAGCGTCTACAAAACCTGAAGAAATAGGCATTTTAAATAATAAGATTCCTCGTACCCTAAAAGCACAGGGTGATCCGGGGGCTGGCCGCGCCAGGCAACAAGGCGCAGCCTCCGGCCCACATCCCTTGCCGCGCTCTGGATGATTTCTAAGAACAGATCAGGAGGCATGTGGTAAGAGCAGGAACAAGTGATAAGGAAACCTCCGGGGTTTAAAATTTTCATGGCTCTAAGGTTTATTTCTTTATACCCCCGTATCGCGCCTTCCAACGCTTTCCTGTTCTTAACAAAGGCTGGAGGATCCAGTATCACCACATCATAGCGTTCCTTCTCTTTATCCATAGCCCTGAGGGCATCAAAAACATTGGCCACCCGGAAAGAGCAAACATTTCCCACCCCGTTAAGATCGGCGTTTCGCCTGGCTAGCTCTACGGCCTCTTCCGAAATATCTAAACCGAGCACTTCACGGGCACCGTAATAAGCGGCATGGATTCCAAACCCCCCTGTATGGCAGAAGCAATCCAGTACGCGCGCTCCTTTTACGAGGGGGCGTAAAGCCGCCCGGTTTTCACGCTGGTCCAAAAAATACCCCGTCTTTTGCCCCTGAGCCAAATCTACCCAAAACTTAAGACCGTTCTCCGTAATGGTAACCAAGGGGTCGAAAGAGCCTTTGAGAAAACCGCTACGTAACTCTAATCCCTCAAGCTCCCGGACGGGTACATCATTTCGTTCATAAATACCCTCCGGCCGGATCAACTCATCCAATATTTCTACCAGTATGTCCTTGTGACGGTCGATGCCCAAAGCGAGGGTCTGGACAACAAGATAAGAGGCAAACTTATCTACAATAAGGCCGGGCAAAAAATCCGCCTCACCAAAAACCACCCGGAAGGAATCTGTAAGTGCCCCTTCAAGTATCTTCTGCCGGTACTCCCAGGCTGCTCGCAGGCGCTGGCGCCAAAAGTCTTTATTTATCTCCTCCCGGGGGTCACGGGTTAAAAGCCGGATAGCAATCATAGAGGCCGGGTTGATATAACCCCGGCCTAAGAACTTGCCCCGCCAGTCTTCCACTTCTACTATATCGCCAGGTCTGTACTCACCATATATATCCTCAATTTCCGTCCGGTAAACCCACGGGTGCCCGCTTTCTATCCTTTTCTCGCGTCCCCGGCCTATCCTTATCCTGGCCATAAAACCCCACCAGTAGTTTGCTTTGGGTGATATTTACATAGCTTTTACTCGCCGGTAATCTTTATAGCTTTATACAAAATCTTTGCCAGCGCACCTGGCCGGTAACTTCTCTTTAACAACGTTCCATAGTTTTACCCAAATACTCCCCTACGATACGCATGGCGCAAAAATCGCCGCACATGGAGCAGGCCTCTGCCGTTTCTACGTTCCGTCTGGACCTGTATTGCCTGGCCTTTACGGGATCTAGGGCCAAAGATATCTGCTTTTCCCAATCTAAAGCCTTGCGGGCTTGCGCCATGGCCTTATCCCATTCCCAAGCTCCCGGGATCCCTTTTACGAGATCGGCCGCATGTCCGGCAATACGCGCCGCAATAACTCCCTCCCTTACATCTTCTGCCGTAGGAAGGCCCAAATGTTCGGAGGGTGTAACATAGCAAATAAAGTCCGCCCCGGCCGCAGCAGCTATGGCTCCCCCAATAGCCGCCGTAATATGATCATACCCGGGAGCGACATCAGTTACAATAGGACCTAACACATAGAAGGGCGCTCCATGGCAAAGACGCTTCTGTAAAAGTATGTTGGCCTCGATCTGATTTAAAGGTACGTGCCCGGGCCCTTCCACCATGGCCTGCACCCCGGCTTCCCTGGCCCTGTCCACCAATTCACCTAAGATGAGTAATTCCTGTACCTGCGCCCTGTCCGTAGCATCGGCCAAACACCCGGGGCGCAAGCCATCGCCCAGGCTTAAAGTAACATCGTATCGCCTGGCTATCTCCAAAAGCCGGTCGTATTGGGCGTAAAGGGGATTTTCTTCTCCATGATGAAGCATCCACCCCACGAGGAAAGATCCCCCGCGGCTTACTATATCGGTTATACGCCCTTCCTTTTTAAGCCTTTCCACCGTCTCTAAGGTTACACCGCAGTGTACCGTAATAAAGTCTACTCCATCGGCAGCCTGGAGTTCAATCACCCTGAATAAATCATCGGCGGTGAACTCTACCATACTACCGTAACGCTTCTGGGCCTCTACCGTAACTTGGTAGATGGGAACAGTCCCCACGGCCACAGGCGACCTGGCCAAAACCTCCCGCCGGCAGGCGTCAATATCCCCGCCAGTAGAAAGATCCATGACCGCGTCCGCGCCCGCTTCTAAAGCTGCCTCTAACTTCTTTATTTCTTGCTGTATGTCCGGATAATCAGTAGAAGTTCCTATGTTTGCGTTAACCTTTGTCCTTAGACCTAAGCCTATACCGCAAGGATCTAGATTAGTGTGGTTTTTATTGGCCGGTATAACCACCTTGCCTTCGGCTACACGCTGACGTAAAATTTCTACATCTATCCCCTCTTTGGCCGCCACCCTTTCCATTTCCGGCGTTATCTTTCCTTTTCGGGCTGCCTCCAGTTGGGTCATATGGTATACCACTCCTTTTGACAAGTTAATAAAAAAGTTAATAAAAAAGTCACCCGGGAAATAGGTGACTTTAAAAGCTTTACCCCACTTCCCTCCGCTGGTATTACCCAGAATCAGGTTCCAAGGGTTAGTGCTAAAAAGCACTTCTCAGCCCTTGCGGGCACCCCCGGGGTACTGGTATACAGTTTTCATGGTATTAAATATAAATTATTCGCCACGCACATAAATTTTCCTGCTAAAAAGACAAGGCAAGGAGAAAAACTATATACAGTAGTAAGGAGTTTAATAAAAAGCTTAAGGTGAGTTGACGCCCATGTCAAGCGGGAAAAAGCAAAATTTAAAAGCAGAAAAAGAACTTCAACGCGCGTTTAAGACCAACAAAGACCTCCGAAGCTACGGCCTTAGAACAGAACTTTCGGGAGGAGAAGCGCGGCTTCAGGGAGTGGTAGATACCCTAATAGAAAAAGAACGGGCCACCGCCCTCGCCCAGAGCATACCCGGCGTAGAGAAGGTGGAAAACGCCATTTCCATAAGTACCGACGGGCCTATAACCGATGGCGAGGTAGAATTCGAGGTTTTTGAGGAGCTGGCTAAAGCTCCGGAGGTAAACCCCCAGCATATATGGGCCGAAAGCCACGGGGGAACGGTAATCCTTAAGGGCGAAACATCTCGCCGCGAAGAAATAGAGGCGGCCCGGCGGGCGGCAGCCAAAGCCCGGGGTGTAAAAGAAATTCTTAACGAGGTAAAATTAAAAGAGCCTCCGGCCACTTTAGAAGATATTTTCCACAGCCAGGTGCGAAATGATAAAGAAAACAGCTAAAAGAAGCTAACGTATGCTGCGGATATATTGTCTTTTCTCTTCTAAAAGGGTCTCATATTGAGCAGAAAGCTGCTCGCGGAAGCGTGCCCATTCTTCCTGAAATTCGGGCAGGCTCTCCACATTGGGGAGCCGCAAAGGGACTACCTGTTTGCCCAAGCTCCGCCCAGCCTGTGCAATCCGGGCTGCATACTCCTCCTTTAGGTTAACGTAAGCCTGCTCCAGGGCCCGGGCATAATACTGGAAGAGCATCTCTATTTCTTTAAACACTTGCTTAAGCGCAGCCTTATTTTTCTTAATGGTAAGGAGTCCCTCCATACACCGGCGGTTGGTATCCATAGAAATTTCGTCACGCGGCAGTCTAAGGTTGCCTAAGAAGGTTTCTTCTATTCCTTTCACTACATATGTCCTAGCCTTTAAGTTAAATTTATCCAACTCCTTTTCCAAATTAAAGTCTTTATTGCTCAAGAACTGTGCTCCCAGGACCCTGCCCCGGGGTAAATAATCCAGCTCCATGATCTTCTCTTCATCTACTTCTATGGTTTTAGCCCGCTCAAGAGCTATCTCTAAAGCCGTCTTAACCTTATCCATAAATTTTTCCCCCTTATTTTCGTGGAATACAAGCCGCAAAGATTAACCTTTGACCAGCTCTTCCCCTAAAAGGTAGGCGGCTTTTAAAACCTCCGGCCTTTTTAAAATTTCCTGGTAACCATCCACTTCCTGAACAAGAAGCTCGCCCCAGTAATGAAATCCCAGGTATTTAAAAAAATATTTCGCAGTCAATATAGCGCCTTCAAATAATCTAGATCCCCGTGTTGCCCCTACGGCTATTAGGGCCGCACGCTTAGAGCTTACCCCCTTCTCGGCTCCCTGCCCTGTACCGGTGTTACGGTACCAAAAAACCTGGCAGCGGTCCACCATGGCCTTAGCCTGGGCGGGCAAGCCGTAAAAATATATAGGAGTGGCCAAAACCAAGGCATCGCTTTCTTGTAGCAGGGGATAAACCCTATCCATATCGTCCCCCTGAACACATCCTCCCCGCCTGCAAGCCTCGCATGCCCGGCAGGGAGCTATGTTAAGTTCTGCCAGGACTATTTTAGTGCTCTCCGCTCCCCGGCTCCGGGCACCATGCAGGGCATTATCCAGTAGGATCTCGGAATTTCCCTCCCGCCGGGGACTACAGGCTATACCTATAACTTTCATGCCCATTATTTTACCACTTTATTACTTAAAATGTCGACGGTGAAAACTAAAATAGCAGGCGGAAAGGCCGGCAGTCTACGCCGGCCCCCAAGCTTTTAACCGAGCAATCCCTTTTTAAGCTGCTTCAGCTTTCCTTAAGACTATCTTTCCGTCTTGGGCCACGGCCTGAACTTTATCCCCCGGCCCAAACTTGCCTTGAAGCATTGCATCAGAGAGCTGGTCTTCGATCAAAGTTTGGATGGCGCGGCGCAAGGGTCTGGCGCCGTAGGCCTCATCGAAGCCCTCCTTTACCAAGATTTCCTTAGCCTCTTCTGTAACTTCTACCTGAATGTTGTGCTCCTTAAGCCGTTCATTAAGCTGCTTGAGCATAAGATCGACAATCTTCTTTATATCCTCCACTGTTAAGGCATGGAAGACGATGAGCTCATCGACGCGGTTGAGGAATTCGGGCCGGAAGGTACGGCGCAGCTCTTCCATGATCCGCTTCTTCATTTCTTCGTAAGAATCGGCCCCTACTTTTACCGCACTTGCTTTAAAGCCCAGGGTTTCCCGCTTGATGGTAGAAGCCCCTACGTTTGAGGTCATGATGATCACGGTGTTGCGGAAATCCACCGTCCGTCCCTTAGCATCGGTCAAGCGACCATCCTCCAGCACCTGAAAAAGGATGTTAAACACTTCCGGATGGGCTTTCTCAATCTCATCGAACAAAACTACACTATAGGGCCTCCGGCGTACGGCTTCGGTAAGCTGACCGGCTTCTTCATATCCCACATAACCCGGAGGTGCACCGATTAACCGGGAAACCGTGTGCTTCTCCATGTATTCCGACATATCCAAGCGTATCATGGCATCTTCGTCCCCGAAGAGGGCTTCGGCTAAAGCCCGGGCCAGCTCGGTCTTACCTACCCCCGTAGGACCTAAGAACATGAAGGAACCTATGGGTCGCTTCGGGTCTTTAAGGCCGGCTTTCGCCCGGCGGATGGCCCGCGCCACGGCTCTGACAGCTTCATCCTGACCAATAACCCGCTGGTGTAAAATTTCCTCCAAATGAAGCAGACGTTCAGTCTCTTCCTGGGCGAGCTTAGCCACGGGAATGCCCGTCCAGCTAGATACAATATAAGCTATATCCTCGGCTGTAACGGTGGACTTTTCCATCCCTTTTTCTTTTTCCCAACTGCTTTTTTTGGCCTCTAGCTCCTCGCGGATCCTTCTTTCCTCATCCCGCAACTGGGCCGCCTTTTCAAATTCCTGAGCGTGCACCGCGGCTTCTTTCTCCTTCTGGACTTCCTCCAGGCGGGCTTCTAATTCCTTAACTTCTTTAGGAGCCGTATAAATGGCCAGACGGACCCTTGAAGCAGCCTCATCGATAAGATCTATCGCCTTGTCCGGCAGGAACCGATCCGTAATATAGCGGTCGGACAACTTAGCTGCCGCTTCCAGGGCTTCATCCGTTATCTTAACCCGGTGGTGGGCCTCATAGCGGTCCCGCAAGCCCTTAAGAATGGCTATGGTTTCCTCCACCGTAGGCTCGTTGACCATGACGGGTTGGAACCTGCGTTCTAAGGCCGCATCCTTTTCAATATGCTTACGGTATTCGTCTATGGTAGTAGCACCGATGGTTTGGATTTCGCCACGGGCCAGGGCGGGCTTTAAAATGTTGGCAGCATCTATAGCTCCTTCAGCCGCGCCAGCACCGATCAAGGTGTGCAGCTCATCTATGAAAAGAATTATGTTACCCGCAGCCCGGATCTCATCCAAAACCCGACGGAAGCGTTCTTCAAATTCACCCCTGTATTTAGTTCCGGCCACCATACCGGACATATCCAGAGCCACTACCCTTTTACCCCTTAGTACCTCCGGCACCTGATTCTGCTCGATACGCTGGGCCAGACCCTCTACAATGGCGGTCTTGCCCACGCCGGGGTCTCCGATAAGTACCGGGTTGTTCTTCGTGCGCCGGCTCAAAATTTGTATAACCCGTTCAATCTCTTTATCCCGGCCAATAACGGGATCTAGCTTGCCTTCCCGGGCCAAGGCCGTCAAATCCCGGCTGAACTGGTCCAACACCGGTGTATTGGTACCCGGCCGGTGAGCGGCCTTAACCCCCATGGGTGCGCCAGCGGGCTGGAACCCCGGAATACCCATACCCCCCATTCCAAAGGGCAGACCGCCGAAGAAAATCCCGAAAGGAGTTCCGGGCTGCTGCTGGCCACCGCCCAATATGGCCAGTATTCTCTCGCGCACCTTTTCAGGAGTAAGGCCTAAAGAGCCTAGGACCTGAGCGGCCAAACCCTCCCCTTCTTCCATGAGCCCCAGAAGTATATGTTCTGTACCTACGTAATTTACTCCCTGGCGCCGAGCTTCTTCCTGGGCGAGCTCTAGGACTTTCTTGGCCCTGGGCGTAAGGCCCAGCTCCCCTGGAGGAACTCCCTCCCCGGGCCGCACGGCCTTGCGTACTTCTTCCCGTACGCTTTTAAGATTGACACCCAGGCTCGCCAGGGCCCTGGCTGCTACGCTATCACCCTCACGCAAAAGGCCTAATAAAAGATGTTCTGTGCCCACTGCGGGATGATTAAGGTACCTGGCTTCCTCCTGGGCTAAGCGCAAAACCCGGTGCGCTCTTTCTGTGAAGCGTAAACCCATAAAATCAATTCCTCCCTTCCGCTATTTTTTAGAGGTACGAAGCTCAAAACCTAAGAAATTTTGCCCTGCAGGCGCTCTCGAACGAGCCTCGCCCTCTGGACATCCCTTTCGTGGGGGGGCATCTCCCTTCCGGCCAGGTATTGGAGGTAGGCTGGCTGGATCATAAACATGAGCTGGTTTATGACCCGCTGGTCTATCCCCCGTATTATCTTCATCTCTACTCCCAGGCGGACGTCCGAAAGGAGCCTCAAAGCTTCTTGGCTGTTCAATATCCTGGCATTAGACAATATGCCATAGGCCCTGCCCACCCTATCCTCAAGCTGCCACCGGCTCTTTTTATAAAGATGCTCCCTGGCTCCCCTTTCCTGGTCGGCCAATTGTACAGCTACAGCCGAAAGGTTATTGATGAGTTCCTCTTCCGTTCGACCTAAAGTAATTTGGTTTGATATCTGGAAAAGATTACCTGCAGCTTCTGTACCCTCTCCATAAAGTCCGCGCACGGCCAAACCCACTTTGGTTAAAGCGGATAACACTTGGCCTGCCTGTTTGCTTATTACAAGGGCCGGCAAATGTACCATTACTGACGCTCTGAGACCTGTGCCTACGTTGGTAGGACAGGCTGTAAGGTAGCCCCGTTCTTGGTCGAAAGCATAGTCTAACTCCTCCTCCAAGGCGTCATCCAAGCTGGTCGCCATCCGCCAGCCCTCATGAAGCATAAGTGCCGGTAACAGGCACTGCAGGCGCAGGTGGTCCTCTTCATTGACCATGATACTTATAGCCTCGTCTTCCCGCAAAACCACTGCCTTTTCTCCTTTATCCTCTGCAAGTTGCGGGCTTATAAGATGTTTTTCTACTAGTATTTGCCGCTCTAAAGGGGTCAATTCCCGGAGGCGCTGCAGGTACAGGGGGCCCACAGCCCTCTCAACTCCCGCACTTTGAACGGCACGTCCTACAAGCTGTACCACCCGGCTCTCCTGGCGGGTATCCATAAGATGGGGAAAGGGCATTCCCTTTAGATTGCGTGCCAGGCGTATGCGGCTCGATATAATTATGTCGGCATGGGGGCCAGAACCTTCCATCCACTTGCTTAAACGCTCAAAACTTATACCCATAATTTATCCCTGCCTTCCCAGCTTGGCCTCTAGCTCCCGGATACGGTCGCGTACCTGTGCGGCCCGTTCAAATTCTTCCCGTGCCACCAGCTCCTGCAGTTCGTTTCTTAGCCGTTCTATCTCCCTTATAAGCCGCAAATTACCTCCTGCACGCCGGGGGACCTTGCCCCGGTGATGGCTGCTGCCGTGAAGCCTTTTAATTAAAGGCTCCAGCCTTCTGGCGAAGTACTGGTAGCACTCAGGGCAACCCAGGCGCCCTGACTGCTGAAACTGCGAAAAGGTTAAACCGCACTCTCCGCAACGGGAGCTTTCTTCTATAGCCACCCCTAGCCCGGGCTCGTAGTTTAAAAGGCCGGCTAAAAATTTGGGTAAGGAAAAGTCCCAGTGCCACTGGGGCTCAAGCTCCCGCGCACATTCTTGACATAAGTGGAGCTCTGTCTTTTGATTATTGATTATCTGGGTAACGTGGACGCTGGCCGGATTCTGGTGGCAGCGTTCGCATAGCATAAAATTAGTCCCCCTTACTTTTTAAGCCTGCCCCTCCCCCAGGTCTTCCCGTAGGAGGGTTAAAAGTACCGATCTCAAGATGGCCGCCCGCACCCGGTCCCTTTCAGGAAGTTCAATGGGCAGGGCCTGGCGGTGAATAGCGGCCCTAAGCAGCATTTTTTCCCTTTCGGATAAAAGTCCCTCCTGACAGAGCCGGGACAAAATAGCTTCGCCTGCTTCTTGAGAAACATACTCACCTATGACACTCTCTACCCATTCCTGAAAACGGCGGCGCTCCCTCAAAGGCAAGCGTATAATGCGTACGTAGCCGCCTCCACCACGCCGGCTTTCTACCAGGTACCCGCGCTCCACAGTGAACCGGGTACCGAGAACATAGGTTATCTGCGAAGGTACGCAGGCGAAAGCTTTAGCCAGCTCCTGCCGCTGTACCTCGATTACCCCTTTGGGATTGGAACTAAGGAGCCATTTCAAGTATTCCTCAATCCGGTCGGCTAAAGTCTTCCCTTCCATAGTACCCACCTTAGTACCACCTTTGACTAATTTTCACCTTTTGATTTTATTTGACCTTTCTACTCTTTTTATAGCGCCTGCAGTGGCGCTTAGGCAAATCCTGTTATGGTTTATTTTGGCCTGTAATGTCTTATTTTAAGCTATTTTTGCGGCCGGAGGATGAATCCCTTTTTTTAAGAAGGAAAACTACATGAAAAAGCGAAATCCTTTCTAACGAAGACAAGCTTTAAACGGCCGTAAAGCTGTACAAAAAGGATTACATTCCAAGGCTCACAAAGGCGGATGATGCTATGTCTTCTTCCCTTAATGATTTAAGGGCGAAAATCCAGGAGCATAAGGCCCGTATTCTGGACGCTCACAGGTACACAAACTCGGCAGTATTTTTGCCCCTTATCCGGCAGGACGACGGAAGTTGCTGCCTGCTTTTTGAAGTCCGCTCCCGTCATCTTAAAACGCAGCCCGGAGAAATATGCTTTCCTGGCGGGCACGTCCAACCGGAAGACGGTAGTCCAGAGAAAGCAGCTTTAAGGGAAACTTGTGAAGAACTAGGGGTCTCCCCTGGTTCCCTAGAACTCTGGGGAGCTCTGGACGTCCTTATAACTCCCTTCATGCAGATTATCCATCCTTTTGTGGGACTGCTTAAGGATCCGCAGAGCATAAAACCCAATCCACATGAGGTGGATGAGGTTTTTACCATCCCTCTAGAGCGCCTTATTTATCTTACCCCTGAATACCATGAAATAACTATAGAAGCCCATCCACCCGACGATTTTCCCTTCCATAAAATACCCCGTGGCCGTAACTACCGCTGGCGCAAGGCCCGCTGGCCAGAGCTATTTTACGAAATTGACGGCCGTATCATCTGGGGCTTAACGGCCAGGATACTACATCACTTCCTCACTATTATTAAGACATAAAGTGCTACAGCAACCTTCCGGTTTTCTGTTAGTTACCGGCCCACTCTTTAAAAAACACTTGCTGAGCCAGAAAGCTTTTAAATTCGTTTATACGCCTGTTGGCCAGGTTAACGTACTCTTCGTTGACCTCGTACCCTACATAGTACCTTTCTGATTTAAGCGCCGCTATGCCCGTTTGGCCGCTTCCCATGAAGGGGTCAAGGACGACTTCCCCTTTAAACGTATACAACTGAATCAAGCGATAGGGAAGTTCCACTGGAAAGGGAGCGGGATGGCCGACTTTTTTGGCCTGCTCCGCAGGAAAAGTCCATACGCTTTTTGTATACTCGAGGAACTGCTCCCGGTTTATAGTGTTCTCCCTGCCATGGGGGTTTTTTCTAGTAAACATATCTTTAGAAAAAACTAGTATATATTCATGAACATCCCGGAGCGTGGGGTTAGCCGCCGACAGCCAGCTCCCCCAGGCTGTCGAAGGGCTAGCACTGGAGGCTTTATTCCATATTATCTCCCCTCGCATAAGGAACCCTACGTCCTGCATATCCTCTACAATATAGAGGTGAAGAGGTATATAAGGTTTCCTGCCCAGGTTTGCCACATTTATACAGGCCCGGCCACCTGGAACAAGGACGCGGTGGACTTCCCGCCATACCCTTTTTAAAAAACTCCTGTACTGCTCAAGGCTCAGGTCTCTATCATAATATTTCCCTACATTATATGGTGGTGAAGTCACCATAAGATGCACACTGTTATCGGGGAGCTCTTCCATGTTTTCGCTCGTCTTGCAAAAGATTTTATTTAAAAACTCCTCCGGGACCGGGTTTTCCACATAAGGTACTTTCTTCTCTTCAGGAAGCCCTTCGTAGAGCCTGCTGTTGTAAAAAGGGCTTGAATCATGGTTCACCCTTCCCGGCGTCCCGAAAGAGCTGGTTTTTGTGCCGTTCCGTTTCATTCATGCACCTTCCTTGAGCAGTTGCAGGAACCTTCTGGCCTTCATTTCATAAGCCGGTTCCCGGTCGGCTAGTTCAATGATCTCCCCTAGCTCTTTTTCGCCAACTTCTCTTCGTCTCCTCCAAAAACCACAACCGATAGCCGAAAATAAA
>NZ_JAKKUR010000117.1 GCF_021890735.1 Thermanaeromonas sp. | reverse complement strand
AAACCATATTTTGTGACCAGTATAGCACCTATTAGAGCATAGGTCAATAATAGTTTAAGAGAAAATTTTTCTTAGTATAAGCTTAAGTAATTCTATTCTATTAAGCCCCCTTACGGGATGACCACCTTTTTTCCCACACCGGCCATAAAGCTTCCGCTGCCTCTACCACTACAGCATCAAATTGCAAAGCTTTATTTGCTTCCACTTCTTCCCAACACTGGCGCCAGTCAAGGGCGGGACGATAAGGCCGGTCAGAAGTCATAGCATCGATAGCATCACATAAACCGATGATTCGCGCCCCTAAAGGAATGGCTTCTCCTTTTAACCCTTTAGGGTATCCCTTACCATCCCAGCGTTCGTGGTGATAAAGGACTAGAAGGGCGATGTCCTCTAACCGCCGCGAACGGCTTAAAATATTATAGCCTATTTCAGGATGCCGTCTAATGGCCGCCCATTCATGGGGCAAGAGCTTACCAGGTTTCCGTAAAATTTGGTCCGGGACACCGATTTTACCAATATCATGCAAATGGGCGGCAATATGTACTTTTTCTAATTCTTTACCCTTGAGCCCCAAACGGCGACCCAGGTCATAAGCCATATCTGCTACCCGGCTGGAATGCTCTTTAGAATAAGGATCCCTCGCCTCCAGAGCCGCGGTCAGACACTCAATGATGTCATGATAAATATCGGAGCATAGACCCCATGTAAACAATAGACTTACCCCCAAAAATCTAAAAAGAAGTTGAGAGTTAAAAAACCCGGTAGAAAAGGTAATAAAAATATTCTACCGGGTTTTAACCTAAGATTAGATTATCTCTAGTAAACTTTGGAGGAGTTATCCGGTAGTTTATTTTAGATGAGGAAAGTACCTATAAGCCTTCCCATCTGGAACACCAGAACAGCCATAACCCACCCCAATACCAGGCTATATCCTACAGCAAAAGCGGTCCAACCCCAAGAATTGGTCTCCCGCCTTATAGCAGCAATAGTAGCCACACAAGGGACATAAATAAGGGTCATCACCATAAAAGCATAAGCCGAAAGAGGCGTAAAGTGCTGAGTTATAACTTCAGAAAGCCCCTCTTCTCCTACCCCATAAAGTACCCCTAAGGTCCCTACCACTACTTCTTTAGCCAAAATCCCAAAAATCAAAGCTGCCGCAGCCTCCCGGGTACCAAAACCCGCAGGGGCTAAAGCTGGGGCTAAGAAACTTCCTATCCGCCCAATAAAGCTTTCTGGACTAGCATATTCCACTCCTGGCGGCAAATTGGAAAGAGCCCATACAAGTACTACTACACCAAGGATTATAGTACCCGCCTTACGGACAAAACAGCTCCCTCGCTCCCACATGTGAATAAATAAACCCCTTAAGGTAGGTACCCTATAAGGAGGCAATTCCATAACAAAGGGTGCTACCTCTCCCTTAAACAATACACTTTTAAAAAGTTTACCCATCAGGATGGCTAAGCCTACTCCCAAAAGGTATAGAGAGAAAATAACCCATCCCTGGTAAGCAGGGAAAAAAGCTCCAGCAAAGAGCACATAAACAGGCAACCTGGCTGTACAGGACATTAAGGGATTAATTAAGATGGTGATTAACCTATCTCGCCTATTCTCTAAGGTCCGGGTAGCCATGATCCCAGGCACATTGCACCCGAAACCGATAAGCAGGGGGAGAAAAGATTTGCCATGGAGACCTAAAGCATGCATAAATCTATCCATAATATAGGCTGCCCGAGCCATATAACCGCTATCTTCTAAAATAGATATGGCTAAAAATAAGAGAAAGATAGGGGGAATAAATACTAGTACAGATCCTAAACCCCCAATTATCCCGTCGGTAAGGAAAGAAATAAGAAGGCGGGGAGCTCCTATAGCCTCTAACCTGTTACTGGCCACCCCATTTAAGCTTTCAAAAGCGCCCTCTATAACCCCCACTAAGGGATCACCTAGTTTAAAAGTAAACTGAAAAACTGTCCACATAAGCAAAAGGAATACAGGGAGCCCTAGGTAACGGTTAGTTACTATTTTATCTATTCTATCCGATAAAGTAAGCCGCTCTTCTAGGCTCTTTTGTCGTTTAACACTTTCTTTCACTATCCCATTTATAAATCCATACCGGCGTTCAGCTATAACCGCTTCCACTTCTTCACCCAAAACCGTAGCTAACGCCTTGCGGCTTTTCTCTAGCTGGGCCAAAATAGAGCCCTTTTTATTTTCCATTAATTCCTGCTGTAGCCTTTCATCCCCCTCTAAGAGTTTTACAGCCAACCACCGTGCAGGATACCTCTGGGTTAGAAAGGGGTCTTGTCCTATAAGGGCTTCTAATTTATTTATCTCCCCTTCAATTTCTCGACCATAATTTAGAGCTAAAGGGGAAGGAGGGTTCTTTAAAACCATCTTAGCCGCTTCAGCGAGAAGTTCCTTTATACCCTCTTGGCGGGTAGCTACTGTAGGAACTATCGGTACTCCTAGAAGGGAAGAAAGCTTATCTACCTTGATATCGAGCCCCTGTTTTTTAGCTTCATCCATCATATTAAGGGCTACCACTACTTTAGCACCCATCTCTAGAAGCTGAAGAGTTAAATAAAGGTTCCGTTCTAGATTGGTGGCATCTACTACATTTATAACGGCATCAGGATGATCGAAAAGAATAAAATTACGAGCTATAAGTTCGTCTTCACTATAGGCACCTAAGCTATAAGTACCGGGTAAGTCTATAATCTTTAAAATTTGCTCCTGATAAATCGCTTTCCCTTCTTTCTTTTCCACTGTCACCCCTGGCCAATTCCCTACATGCTGGCGTGAGCCAGTAAGATCATTAAAAATACTGGTCTTACCAGAGTTCGGATTGCCTGCTAAAGCAACTACCTTCTCTTTAGGCATCCTGGCCAAAGCCGCTTCTCCCATTTGTTTTATTCTCCTCCTTAATGACCATAATTTTCTGGGCCATACCCCGTCCAATAGCTAAACGGCAATCCCCACTATCGCCTATAGTAATAATTAATGGCCCAAAATTATCGTTGCGAATAACCTGTATGTGTTTGCCGCGTATGATTCCTAGCTCTGTTAAACGCCGGCGCAAGGTGAGACCACCAGTAATATCTTCTACTTTAGCTTTCTCACCTGGGGGTAAAAAGCTTAAAGGAAAGCTCTTCTCCCACATAAGGGAAATCACTCCTCAATTTCTATCCATACATTAGCCGCTTCGCTTTTCCTTAAGCTTAAATGATAACCCCTGACTTTAACCTCCAGGGGATCGCCTAAAGGTGCCACTCCCTCTACCACAATTTCTGCTCCTGGTACCAGCCCCATATCTAGCAAACGACGTTTGAGCCCCCCTTGGGCTGCTATCCGCGTTATCTTCCCTTTAGTACCTGGCTTTAGGGCACTTAAAGTTAAATTGCCCTCCAATCCCGTCACCTTCCCTTAATCGAGAGTGAAATTCATTCTCATTGATCAAGCATATAATAACATTGATAAAAACCTTTGTCAAGGGCTGTTTAAGCTGTTTAAGCCTTTCTGTTAACCCCTGTCCGACAAGAAGGACAATAGCCGAAAAATATGAGGGAAGATTTGGCGATTTCAAAGCCCTTATCTTTACACTTATCCACCAAAATATCGATTCCTATCTCTAATTCCTTGGTCTCCCCACATTCAAGGCAAATAAAATGAACATGAGAATCTTTATCAATGTCATATCTAGTAATACCTTCTATGGAAGGTATTTTTTGCGCAATACCTAGCTGGGCAAATAAATCTAATGTGCGGTAAACAGTAGCTAACCCTAAGGTAGAACAATAATTTTTGGCTACCTGATATATCTTTTCCACCGTTGGGTGTTCTGG
>NZ_JAKKUR010000009.1 GCF_021890735.1 Thermanaeromonas sp. | reverse complement strand
TAGCAGTAGGTGCAGAGAGCGAAGCTGAATATGTGGACTTAGAATTAAAGGAACCACAAGCCCCAGGCCAAGTATTAGAGGCCTTAGCCCGGGAACTTCCCCCTGGGCTTAAAGTATTGGCTGCCTGGGAGATCCCTCCTGATCATCCGCCAGTTGCGGCCCAAGTACGGTGCGCAGCCTATCAGGTAGAAGTCGAGGGCTTAGAGTCGACCCAGATTAAAGAGGCCATACAGAGACTTTTCGCCCAGGAGGAAATTTGGGTGTCACGTAAGGGTAAGGAGGGTTGCCGGAAGATCAATATACGGCCCGGCTTATATCAGCTTGAGTTGAAGGGGGAGGCTACTTTAAAGATGCTATTATCCTTAACCCCTGAAGGTAGCGTGCGGCCTGAAGAAGTAGTACAGGCCCTAGATCCTTCCCTGAGTATAAAAAGCATACGCCGAACGGCCCTCTACTTAAGCTGCGGTCCGGAGGGACTTATTCCCCTGGACTAGGCTTAGCTAGGCAGCGCTTTAGTTTGACGCTTTTCTGAAGTGAACGCCGGAAGCTTGACAGGTATTTACTGCTTATGATACACTGCAAGGGCGGAAAACCTGAGTTCAGGCTACAAGGATTTTAGTTTCAGTTTTGGGAGGAATTTGTATGTATGCTATAATTGAAACTGGGGGGAAGCAATACCGCGTAAAGGAAGGAGATCTACTGCGGGTTGAAAAGCTACCTGCAGAAGTAGGGGAAACCGTAGTCTTAGATAAAGTGCTAGCTTTAAAAGATGAAGAAGGGTTAAGGGTGGGTAAGCCCTATCTTCCTGAGGTAAAGGTCATAGGCAAGGTAGAGGCGCAAGGGAAAGGAGAAAAAATAATCGTCTTTAAGTATAAGCCCAAAAAAAATTACCGGCGTAAGCAGGGGCACAGGCAACTGTTTACTGCCCTGCGCATTGAAAAAATAGAGCGAGGGTAGGATGATCCACGCAACCCTCTGGCTGGATAGGGAAGGATCTGTAGTGGGTTTTGAAATTTCCGGCCATGCGGGCTATGCCCCCCGTGGGCGGGACATCGTATGTGCGGCTGTGTCGGCTTTGGCTCAAGCTACTGTTTTGGGATTGGAGGAGTTTTTAAGCAGGAAGCCGGCAGTGGAGATGCGGAAAGGGAGGCTGCGCTGCCAGTTGGCTCCGGATCTTTCTCCTCGGGATCGGGAGCGGGCAGGAGCCATTTTAGGTACTTTGAGGTTAGGCCTACAGGCTATAAAGGAGAGTTACTCACCTTATATTAAAATCGAGATAAGGAGGTGGAACGGATGCGGAGAATAGATCTGCAGCTATTCGCCCACAAAAAGGGTGTGGGAAGTTCTCGGAATGGCCGGGATAGCGAATCTAAGCGCCTGGGGGTTAAGCGGTATGACGGACAGTTCGTTTACGCGGGCAATATCCTTGTCCGCCAGCGCGGCACCAAGATACACCCAGGGCGCAACGTTGGAATAGGTAAGGATGACACCTTGTACGCCCTTATTGATGGGTATGTGAAGTTTGAAAGAAAAGGCCGGGATAAGAAACAAGTCAGCGTTTATGCGGCGTGTTAGATCTTAAATCTTAAAATAAAACCCCTGGATATCTCCAGGGGTTAATAAATACCGAGCCCACGGGAGACCTGGGGTGGGAAAATGGGCAACGGGCCGGCAGACTTTTTGAGGTTGTTGCGGGGGCAAAAGCACGATTTCTTAAATCACCTGCAGGTCATTTTGGGATTCCTGCAACTGGGTAAACCTGAGCGGGCTTTAATGTATACTAAAGAAGTAGCGACCAAAATAGAGAAGAACGGAAGGCTTATGCGTCTTAAGCCACCAGAAATAGCCTTTCAGTGCCAGTTGAAGCTAGAGGAGGCTGCCCGGTACCAGGTGGCAGTGGAGGTAAAGATGGAAACAGAAATGGACAACCTGCTTTTACCTGGTGAGGTGGCGGCTGAACTTCTGGAACGCGCGTGGGACCTGGCCCTTGCGGCACTAGGGAGAAAACCTGAGGATAGGGAATTATTTTTAACGATTAGTGAGACGGACGAAGGGTATTGCTGGCATTTTAATACTGGGGCGGACCATTTTGAGGACGGAGATTTGGCTCTGTCTCTGGCCCAATTAGAAGAAAAGGCTAAAGAATGCCGGGTGCCTTTCTCTTGGTCTCTTTACCCCCTGGAGTTTAGCTTGTGGTTGCCGCGAAAGGAGTAGCGGTCTTTTGTGTTTTATGACGAGGCTAAAATCTACGTCCGTGGCGGTGACGGCGGTAACGGAGCAGTAGCCTTTCGCCGGGAGAAATATGTACCCCGGGGTGGACCTAGCGGTGGTGATGGCGGTCGGGGTGGTAGCGTAATTTTGGAAGCCGATCCTGGACTTAGGACCCTGGTAGACTTCCACTACCGGACCCACTACCGCGCTGAAAGGGGCGAGCACGGGCAAGGTAAAAATAAACATGGACGGAGCGCCCCTGACTTAATTTTGCGGGTCCCCGTGGGTACCGTGGTGAAGGATGCGGAGACTAACAAGGTGATAGCAGATCTAATATATCCCGGGCAGCGCGTGGTGGTAGCGGCCGGCGGGCGCGGGGGGAGGGGCAATGCGCGCTTTGCTACACCTTGGGACCAAGCCCCCACCTTTGCTGAAAAAGGTGAGCCCGGAGAAGAACGCTGGCTTCTATTGGAGCTAAAGTTGCTGGCCGATGTAGGCCTAATAGGATTGCCTAACGCGGGGAAGTCCACTCTGCTTTCGCGGATTTCAGCAGCCAGGCCCAAGATCGCTGATTATCCTTTTACTACTTTAACCCCCAATTTAGGTGTAGTTCGTTTGGATGAGGAACATTCCTTTGTGGTAGCGGATATCCCCGGCCTCATTGAGGGGGCCCACCGGGGGGCGGGCTTGGGTCTTAAATTTTTGCGGCACATAGAGAGAACGCGGATTTTAGTGCACGTGCTAGAAGTAGGAATGCTTACAGGTGAGGAAGTACTGCGTAACTTTAAAATTGTGAACGAAGAGCTAAACCATTACAGTCCCAAACTTTTAGAGCGCCCTCAGGTTATCGCTGCAAACAAAATAGATCTTCCAGGCGGGGAAGAAAATGTAGAGTTTGTGAAGGCCAACCTTGGGGCATCCTACCGGATTTTTCCTATTTCGGCTTTAAAAGGCGAGGGTTTAGAACCCCTTCTCTGGCATTTAGCCGAGCTTCTGGCCGGTTTGCCGGAAAGCGAACCTATAACTTTTGAAGAAGAATATGAAGAAGTCCACGTGAGGAAGGCGCCCGTGAGTGTAGTCCGGCAAGGAAATGTGTTCCTTGTTACCGGGACGGAGATAGAGCGTCGGGTGGCCATGACGGATTTTAATAATGAGGCGGCTGTGCGCAGGCTCCAACGTTTTTTAAAGCGCACAGGAGTAGAAGAAGCCTTACGGCGTGCCGGAGCCCGGCCGGGGGATATCGTGCGCATTGGTGAGCAAGAGTTCGAGTTCCAGGCAGGATAAGGTAGGGGAGCTCCGTTGAATGCAAGCGAATACCGGCAGGGGTTAAAAAATAGCCACCGGTTGGTGGTGAAGGTAGGTACCAGCACTCTTACGCATCCCACTGGCAAACTTAACCTCGAACGCTTAGAAAGGGTAGTACGGGAGCTGGCCGATCAGGTTAATGCGGGCCGGCAGGTGATCTTGGTCACCTCTGGAGCCGTGGGGGCCGGAATGGGGCGCCTAGGGCTCAAAGAGAAACCCCGGACACTACCTGAAAAGCAAGCGGCGGCCGCTGTAGGCCAAGGTATTCTCATGCACATGTACGAAAAACTTTTTGCTGAATACGGAATAATTGTAGCGCAGGTCCTTCTTACCCGGGATGATCTGGCTGACCGGCGCCGCTACCTTAATGCCCGCCATACCTTAAGTACCCTTTTACGTTTTGGTGTGTTACCTATCATAAATGAAAATGATACAGTGGCAGTGGAAGAGATTCGAGTAGGGGATAATGATACTTTATCAGCTTTAGTAGCTGGACTGGTGGATGCGGACGTACTTATTTTATTGACTGACAGCGAAGGCTTGTACACCTCAGATCCCCAAACCTGTTCTGAGGCAAAACTTATCCCTGTAGTGGAAGAGATTACACCGGAAATAGAGGCCCTGGCAGGAGGTTCGGGTTCTACCTGGTCCACAGGGGGTATGGTTACCAAAATCCAGGCGGCCCGCCTGGCCACCAGCTTTGGTATACCCGTGGTTATTGCCAGCGGCCTTTTGCCGGGGAACCTGGCTGCTATCCTGCGGGGTGAAGAGGTAGGTACGCTCTTTCTGCCTCGGGAACACCGGGCCCAGGCCCGTAAACGCTGGCTGGCCTACGGCCCGGCGGTTCAGGGTAAGATCCTGGTGGACGCCGGAGCGGAGCGAGCTCTTGTCAGGAACGGGAAAAGCCTGCTACCCAGCGGTATTGTAGGCGTGGAGGGTGAGTTTGAACAGGGGAGCCTGGTGAGCATAATAGGCCCTAAAGGGCAGGAGATCGCCCGGGGAATAGCTAATTACTCTGCAGAGGAGATAAGGCGTATTCAAGGGAAAAAGACCAGTGAAATCACCTTTGTTTTAGGTTATAAGGATTACGATGAAGTAGTTCACAGGGATAATTTGATTATATTAGGATAAAACGGAGGTGCCAAAGGATGAGCGTACGGGACGAGGTTGTGGCCTTGGCCCGGCGGGCTAAAGCGGCCGCGGCAGAACTCGCCACCTTAAGCACAGAAGTAAAAGACAAGGCCCTTAAGGCCATGGCCCATGCTTTGAGGGAAAGGGCCCCTGAAATCCTGGAGGCAAATGCTAAAGATATGGAAGCCGGACAGGCCCAAGGACTATCTCGCGCTTTACTCGACCGTTTACTCCTTAACGAAAAACGTATCGAGGAGATGGCCCAGGGTTTGGAGGCCTTAGTCAGCCTTCCCGACCCCGTTGGAGAGATAACATCCATGTGGACCCGGCCCAACGGTCTTAGAATTGGGCGGATGCGGGTACCTTTGGGTGTAGTAGGCATAATTTATGAGGCCAGGCCCAATGTTACGGTGGATGCAGCAGGTTTGTGTTTAAAAACGGGCAATGCTGTTATCTTACGGGGCGGTTCGGAGGCTATTAATTCCAACCGGGCCATTACCAGAATTATAAGCGAAGCTGCAACCTCCCAAGGTATCCCGGAGGGCGCCATCCAGTTGGTAGATACTACCGACCGTGAGGCTGTATATGTAATGTTAAAACTTAATGAATACATCGATGTACTCATACCCAGGGGAGGAGCAGGGCTTATCCGGACGGTGGTTGAAAATGCCACTGTACCGGTTATTGAAACGGGCGTAGGTAACTGTCACGTCTACGTAGATGCTGAGGCAGACCTTGAGATGGCCGAAAAGATCGTGGTTAATGCTAAGACCCAGCGGCCAGGTGTATGTAATGCCATGGAGACCCTGCTTGTGCACAAAGATATAGCTCCGGCCTTTCTACCCGTGGTGGCGGAGAAGTTGCGGGATTTGGGGGTAGAGCTCAGGGGCTGCGAGTATACACGCACTTTAGTGCCCTTCGCCCGGGAGGCGACGGAAGAGGATTGGGCAACAGAATACCTGGACCTCATCCTGGCGGTAAAAGTAGTAAACAGTTTTGAGGAGGCTATAGAGCATATAGGGAAGTACGGTACCAAGCACTCGGAAGCCATTGTCACCACTAATTATACAAGAGCCTGGGAGTTCCTTAAGCGGGTAGATGCAGCGGCCGTATATGTTAATGCTTCTACGCGTTTTACCGATGGCTTCCAGTACGGATTCGGTGCTGAAATCGGTATTAGTACCCAAAAACTTCATGCCCGGGGCCCCATGGGCCCTGAACAGTTGACGACTTTCAAGTATATAGTGTTCGGCAGTGGACAGATCCGGCAGTAATTGCTAAAATACTCTTGAATTCACCGGAATTAAGGGCCCCGTGGAGGATGATATGTATTTAGGAGAGACCGATTTTAGGCGGGTCGGCTTGATGGGCGGGACGTTTGACCCTATTCACTATGGCCATTTAGTCACGGCTGAAGTGGCCCGCTGCGAGTTTAACCTGGATAAAGTAATTTTTATTCCTTCGGGGCACCCGCCCCATAAAAAGGATTATGAGGTTACAGCAGCGGAACACCGTTATCAAATGACCGTGCTGGCTACTGCCAGCAATCCATACTTTGAGGTATCGCGGATAGAAATAGACCGTCCAGGCCTTTCTTATACAGTGGACACGGTAAAAGAGTACCGTAGGCTATGGGGGCCTGAGCCTGAAATCTATTTTATAACCGGAGCCGATGCTATCTTAGAAATTCTGCATTGGAAGGATGTAGATATACTTTTAGATACGTGTTGCTTTATTGCCGCCACGCGACCTGGCTTCCCTTTGGCTAGGCTAGAAGAAGTCAAACCTTGCCTGCCGCAGGGAGCAGAAGGCCGCATTTATCTTTTAGAAGTACCGGCTTTGGCCATTTCTTCCACAGATATCAGACGGCGTGTAAGGGAAGGAAAAAGCATTAAATACCTTCTACCGGAACCGGTCGAAGAATATATAAGGGAGCAAGGGTTATACCGAAAATGAAAGAAAATGATTATGACAAACTTCTGGCCAGGAAGCTTTCCCCTTTACGTTACCGACACAGCCGGGGAGTTGCTTCTTACGCGGCACAATTGGCTTTAAAATATAACATAGAGGTTAATAAAGCTAGACTTGCGGGTTTATTGCACGATTATGCCAGGGATTTACCGGAGGGAGAGCTATTAACCCTGGCGGAAGAGGCCGGCTTGATATCCTGCGAAGTAGAGAGAAAGCTACCTTTACTCTTACATGGGCCGGTGGGAGCCTACCTGGTACAGAAAGACTTAAACGTAAATGATGGAGAGATTTTGCAAGCCATTAGCCGCCACACGGTAGGGGCACCTGATATGACCCTCCTGGATAAAATAATCTATCTAGCGGATGCTTTGGAGCCTGGCCGGGTTTATCCGGGGGTGGATGTTCTCCGGCGTTTAGCGGAAGAAGACCTGGATAAGGCACTGTTAAAGGCGTTGGAGAGCAGCATATCCTACGTGCTTGCAAGAGGCCAGCTACTGCACCCGGCTACAGTGGAAGCGAGGAATTGTCTTTTAATGAAGAGAGATAATAGTTAAATCCGGGAAGGTTGGAGGATAATTTTAATTCTAAGGGGGTTTAGGCTGCTTGGTGGATCCATTGCGGGTGGCCCGGGTAGCCGCTCAAGCCGCCCGTGATAAAAAGGGACAACAGGTTGTTATATTAGACATACGTAAAATTTCCCTAATAGCTGATTACTTCGTTATAACCCATGGCACTTCCGTCCCCCAGGTCCAGGCTATTGCTCGAGAAGTGGAGGATAAGGTTACGGCTTTAGGAGAAAAGCTTTTACGGAGGGAAGGTTTTGATTCTGCCCGTTGGATCCTCCTAGACTTTGGGGCCGTAGTGGTACACGTATTTATGGAGGAAGAGCGCAAGTTTTACGACCTGGAACGCCTTTGGGGGGATGCTGAGGTGGTAGAAGAAAAAGCCTTTGCTGAAGCGTAGCTTTGGAGGGAGTGAAAGGGAACCTTGGAGGCTAGATATAATTTTAAGGAAATAGAGCCAAAATGGCAGCGGCGTTGGGAGGCTAACGAGCTGTATAAAGCACGGGAAGACGACCCGCGGCCTAAGTTTTACTGCCTGGAGATGTTTCCCTACCCTTCTGGCAACCTTCACATGGGGCATGTGCGCAACTATACCATCGGTGATGTGGTAGCTCGTTTTAAACGCATGCGGGGGTTCAACGTCCTGCACCCCATGGGTTGGGATGCTTTTGGTTTACCTGCGGAAAATGCCGCCATTAAACACGGGATACATCCGGCGGAGTGGACATGGAAAAATATAGCCAATATGCGCAGGCAGCTAAAATCCATGGGTATAAGTTACGATTGGGACCGGGAGATAGCTACCTGCCACCCCAGCTACTATAAGTGGACCCAGTGGTTATTCCTGCAGATGTACAAACACGGCCTGGCCTACCGCAAAAAGGCTGCCGTGAACTGGTGTCCTTCCTGTGCTACAGTTCTGGCCAACGAGCAAGTGGTAGGTGGAGCCTGCGAACGGTGCGGTACACCTGTAACACGTCGCGACTTGGAGCAGTGGTTCTTCCGCATCACGAAGTATGCAGACCGCTTGCTGGAAGACTTGAAGAAGCTTCCAGGTTG
The DNA here is from genome assembly GCF_021890735.1 of Thermanaeromonas sp. Classification (GTDB taxonomy): domain Bacteria; phylum Bacillota; class DSM-521; order Neomoorellales; family Neomoorellaceae; genus Thermanaeromonas. The sequence goes on along the minus strand of NZ_JAKKUR010000009.1, from coordinate 47,700 downwards.
GCCGGAAAAAGTAAAGGTAATGCAGGAAAACTGGATCGGCAAAAGTTTCGGTGCCGAGGTGGTGTTCCGCCTGGAGGGAAGCGGGGAGGAAATACCTGTTTTTACTACCCGGCCGGACACCCTTTTCGGTGTAACTTATATGGTTTTGGCTCCCGAGCATCCCTTAGTGGTAAAGCTTACACGTGGGACACCTTATGAAGACAAAGTAGAAAAGTTTATAGAGGCTGCTCGGCATTTAAGCACTCTGGACCGCACGGCAACCGAGAAAGAAAAAGAAGGTATGTTTATCGGAGCTTATGCAATAAACCCGGTCAACGGGGAAAGGGTACCAGTATGGATCGCCAACTATGTGTTGATGGAGTACGGCACGGGGGCAGTCATGGGTGTACCGGCCCACGACCAGCGGGACTTTGAGTTCGCCCGCAAGTACGGTCTCCCCATTAAGGTGGTTATTAAGCCCCCTAACGGTGAGCTTGACCCCTCCAGCATGGAACAAGCTTATGTAGAGCCAGGTATAATGATCAATTCCGGGCCTTTTACGGGATTGCCCAGCGAGGAAGGTAAAGAGAAGGTCATAGCTTATCTAGAAGAAAAAGGTGCAGGTTGCCGCAAGGTGAACTATAAATTGCGGGATTGGCTCATTTCCCGGCAGCGGTACTGGGGGGCACCTATACCTATAATCTACTGCGACCGCTGCGGTATTGTGCCTGTGCCCGAGGAAGACCTGCCGGTAATCCTGCCTGAGGGGGTCGAGTTTAAACCTACCGGGGAATCGCCCCTTAAAGAATGCCCCGAGTTTGTCCATACTACTTGCCCGTCCTGCGGGTCACCGGCCCGGCGGGAAACGGATACCATGGATACCTTTGTTTGTTCTTCCTGGTATTTCTTGCGCTATACCAGTCCCCACAGCCAGGATGTTCCCTTCGAGCGAGATAAGGTTGATTACTGGATGAACGTGGATCAATATATAGGCGGCGTAGAGCATGCGATCCTCCACCTCATGTATGCCCGGTTCTTTACCAAAGCCCTGTACGATTTCGGCCTAGTAGGAGTGGAGGAACCTTTCCAGAATTTGCTTACGCAGGGTATGGTTCTCAAGGACGGGGGCAAAATGTCCAAATCCAAGGGAAATGTGGTAAGCCCGGAAGAGATCATAGAGCGCTACGGGGCCGATACCGCCCGCCTCTTTATCTTGTTTGCCGCGCCGCCAGAAAGGGACCTGGAATGGAGCGACCAGGGAGTAGAAGGTTGTTATCGCTTCTTAAATAGAGTTTGGAGGCTGGTTTACCATTATAGTAATAAGGTGCGGGGGATACAAGAGGATGAAGTCCGACTTATGAGGAAGGCCGACAAAGAGCTGTATCGCCTTCTGCATGCTACCATCAAAAAGGTAACTGAAGATATAGAAGAACGCTTTAACTTTAACACCGCCATAAGTGCCATCATGGAGTTGGTAAACGGGCTCTACGATTACCAAGAGCAAATTGACCCTGCGGACCAGAATTTACCTTTGCTCAAGGAAGCTTTGAGCAAGCTGATTGTACTTCTGGCGCCTTTTACGCCCCATATTGCGGAGGAGCTTTGGCAAGGTATAGGTAAGGAGAGAAGCGTACATCTGGAGAGCTGGCCGGAGTACGACCCCGAAGCCCTTGTGGCCGATGAGGTTACAGTGGTAGTCCAGATCAATGGGAAAGTCCGGGATCGTATTCGCGTACCGGCCGGCCTTAAGGAGGAAGAGCTACGGGAGGCCGTCCTCTCCCGGGAGAAGATCGCCGCCTGGCTGAAAGGGCAGGAGTTGGTAAAGGTAATTGTGGTACCGGACAAACTAGTTAACCTAGTGGTCCGGAAGGCAGGTTAAGGAGGGAGATGTATGCCTGTTGCCCAGATAACGGTGATCCCTTTAGGAGGTCCGGGTTCACCGAGCATAAGCTCTTATGTAGCGGAACTGCAACGTCTTTTGAGTGAGATGCCGGGTATTAAGTTTCAACTTACGCCTATGGCTACGGTTATAGAGGGAGATTTGGATTCTCTTTTCCAGGTTTTCCGGAAGATGCACGAGTTACCCTTTCAAAAAGGGGCTTTAAGGGTTATAACTTCTATTAGTATAGACGATCGGAAGGATAAGGAGCTTACCATGGAAGGCAAGCTCGAATCCGTAAGAAAGAAGCTTCAGGAAACCTGAAAAGACCAGGAAGGCCGGGCTAATTTTAACGATGATTAAGTTTAAAGGGTCTGGAACGGACCCTTTTTCTTTTTAATGTTTTTAAGGCAGGAATCTTGTTAATGCAGGAATCTTACCTACATGCGTTGTATAGATACTTCTGGCATGGCAAAAAGAAATCAACCCTTAAAGCAAGGGTGGCAAGCTTTCTTCTCGGGGTGAAGAAGGTTGTGGGAATGGGATAGCCGGTCCCGGTGGGTGATTATATTTATTGCAGGGTCCCTTTTGTTTGGTGCTGGGGTGCAGTACGGGAAGTGGAGGCAGAGCGAAGAGGGGGCCGTACCTGTAGTGGAACGGGGGGTGGTGGAAGGCAAGCTTGAGGTAGAGGATGACGTATCAAAAGAACAGCAGTTCATACAGGTACATATAGCGGGGGCTGTCGAACGGCCCGGGGTATACCAGTTGCCTGCGGGTGCCCGGGTGAACGAGGCTCTGAAATTGGCGGGCGTCCTTCCGGAAGCCGATCCCCACGCCCTTAATCTGGCTGCTCCCTTATCTGATGGGCAGCAAATTATCGTACCCCGGGTGGGCGAGGAAGGGAAAATTGCCCAGGGAACGGCAGGTCCGGGGACGGGCAGAACACAGGGAAAAATTAATATAAATACTGCCGGGCCGGAAGAACTGGATACCCTCCCGGGTATCGGACCCAGCCTAGCCCAAAGAATCATCGAATATCGCGAGCAGCACGGTCCCTTCCGGACCATCGAAGACTTGCAGAACGTACCCGGCATTGGGAGCAAACGATGGGAGAACCTTAAAGATTTAATCACGGTGTACTGAGGGTACCAAAGGGTAAACTTTAAAAGAAATTTATTTCGAAGTAAAGGAAGATGCAGCGATATGAGCGTATTTCAGGCCTTAGTTTTAGGAGCCGTGCAGGGGTTGGCTGAGTTTTTACCTATCTCCAGCTCAGCCCACCTTATTTTGGTCCGCTTTTTTTTCGGTTGGCCGGACCCGGGCCTGGCCTTTGACGTAGCCCTTCATGTGGGAACCCTAGTCGGTGTGCTGGCTTACTTTTGGTCTGAATTGACCAGGCTTGTCGTAGCCGGTTTCACCCGTCCCCGTAGTAAAGAGGGACGGCTTTTCTGGTACATCCTCTTAGCGTCTGTGCCTGGTGCTCTGTTTGGGGTAACCTTGGAGGAATATGCCCAAACGATCTTTAGGACGCCGACTTTAATAGCCGTCACCCTTGCCTTAATGGGTGTAATTCTTTGGTCCTCCGACCGCTTCAGCCGGAAAAAGAGAGGGCTTGAGGAGATAAACGTGTGGGATAGTCTGCTGGTGGGTTTTTCTCAGGCACTGGCCATTATACCCGGAGTATCCCGTTCGGGTGTAACCATGACCGCAGGTTTGTTAGGGGGATTAACAAGGGAAGCCGCAGCACATTTTTCCTTTCTACTTTCCATCCCTATTATAGCGGGGGCCGCTCTCTGGGAACTGCGCCACATATCCTGGCAAGACATAAATTTCTCCTTCGGCGTGGGTGTTTTTACTTCAGCCCTCCTAGGATTTCTAGCTATTAAGTTTTTACTTAAGTATTTACGGCGGGGCAGTTTTGCCCTTTTCGCCTGGTACCGGCTCCTTTTAGCTACCGCGACATTTTTAATGGTGCTTCTTAAAGCTTGAATCAAGTTGCACGGGGATCCCAGGTGTGATAAAATACGTCGGGAGGTGAGGGATAGGTGGCCCATACTAAATCGGCCAAAAAGCGGATCAAAATCATCGAAAAGCGCACTTTGCGGAATAAGGCCATAAAATCCAGGGTGAAGACGGCCATCAAGAAATTTGAGAAGGCGTTGGCCGGAGGTGCCTTGGAAGAAGCCAAGGAGAATCTTCGCCAAGCTCTGAGGATCATAGATAAGGCGGTTACAAAAGGGGTGTTGCACCGTAATACTGCGGCGAGGAAAAAATCGCGGCTGCAACAGCGCTTTAACCGGGCCGTGGCCGGGTAAGTGACCATATAAGTTGTTCGAGGATCAAGCGGGGGTCTCCTACACCTGTTTTCAAGGCTACGTCTGCCCTAAGGATTTTCTCTAGGGCTGAAACCGTGGACGCTAAGGAACTTTTCCTGGCAAGGCGTGCTATTTTCTTGGCCACCCAGGGATGCAGGCCCAGGATTTCTGCCAAGGGAGAAGCGGGCCCGTGGATGTGGGCGAGGAGCAGGAGACGAAACTGGCGGGCCATCATGCCCAGGATGGCCAAAGGAGCTTCACCAAAGGCGAGTAGCCTCCGACACAGGTCTATCGCTGTCGAGCGGTCTCCTTCCGCCAGGGCATCCAGGAGCTGGAAGATGGTTTTGGAACTTAGGGCAGCAGGGACCAGAGTCTCCACGTCCTTAAGGGTGATGGGTGTTCCGGGCGGAAGATAGAGATCGAGCTTCTCCAGTTCCTTTAACCCTTGCTCAAGTCCGGTAACGGCCTCGGCTAAGGCTTGAGCTGCTCCTTCTTCCAGGGACCGTCCTCGTTTCCGTGCTTCATCCTTAAAGTATTGGGCCAGTTCGGCTGGCGGTAAATTCCTAAATTCCACTACCCGCCCTGCTTGCTGAATAGCTTTTACAAGCTTTTTCCTCTTATCTATCTCCTCTCCGGCCAGAAGCACCAGGCATGAGGTAGGACAGGGCGGAGAGATAGCTTCAAGGAGGGCTTCCTCATTTAACGGAGCATCCTTTACCACGATTAAACGCCTAACGGATAATACCGGCGGTGTTTGTGTAGCGGAGAGGAGGGCCTCGAGATTTATTTCTTTTCCTTCAAACTCTTGGTAGTCCAAAAGCTCGGCTTCCGGGCCGAGCAATTTATTTTTAAGGGCTTCTACTGCCCGGGTAATAAGATATTTTTCCTGACCGTAGAAGAGATACACAGGAGCTACTGAGCCTGCGGTCAACTCTTTTTGAAGTTCTTGCCAGGTCATTTCAAACTCACCCGTTTAGAATATGTATTAGGGCGTTTAAAAGGCCCTTACCCTATTATAGCAACTATTACCTTTAGGGTACTAAAGAAGTTCACGGCGAACGTATTCACCGAACATGGGCTCGATAAATCTATACGTCCCTCGTCCGGTTTTTTCGATTATACCTTTCGCAATCAGGTAGTCTATAGCCCGCTTGATTTCGTTAGGATTGACTTTTCCGGTATATACTTTGGACCCTCGGGCGATGCTTCTTAATACCTGGCGGATGACGGGCCGGTGGCCGAGTTCTTCGATAATTACTTCGTATATGGGAGCCAGGCTGAGCATTGCCCGGTCGAAGCCTATTTTGATGATACCTGGTGTAATGGTAGACTTTGCTGTTTCGAGTAATATATAGTAGATCTCGGAACATAATAGCATCGTGTTATAAGGATGGCCTTGAGTTATCTCCAAAATTTGCCTAATTGCTTCTTCTTCAACAGCAAGATTTTGCTCCGCAAACTTTCGAGAAATATATTCTATCCATGCTTCTTGCGGGATAGGAGGGATAGAAAAAATAGTGGCAAAACGGTAAAATGCTTCTCTACGATTACCAAAAAGGGTCTTCATCATTCCTTCTTTTGAACCCAGGAATAAGTAAGATACCCTACGGTGGTTTTGGAAATACGATCGCATCTTTTTGTATATATCATCGCCTGCTATTTGACTAATGTCCTGAAATTCGTCGAACATCACTACCATATTTTTTCCGTCACGGGTGGCAATAGTCTCTGGGAGGTCTAAAGCGTAGTTAAGAACAGTGGCTTCGTCTAAATCAATGTGGAAGAGATCAACGCTTACTTGCAGGTCTTCAAGTTTAACCGCAAGTTTGGCGGTGTCAGCGAGTGCCTTAGCATGGCTCTTTAGAACATCTAAAGTTCTTCGCATACCCGTTCTGTTTTCGAGGCAACTGTTAATAAGAGACTGCGCCAGGTCACGCCTGTTTGAGAGGCGAAAACAGTCGACTGTGGCCGTATAAAACCCGCGCTTTTTCAGCCTGCGGAGAACTTCGTGGGCTAAAGAAGTTTTACCGGTTCTGCGAGGGCCTACCAGTACAATACTTTGTCCCCCTGCTAATCTCATCTCTAAGGTTGTTATAAAGGCTTCCCTATCTACGATGTCTTCTTCCGTGACCGGACCTCCGATAGGGAACAATTTGCCAGCCAGATTGAACACCTCCGGATATTACGTTAGTAGTAATATTTTATTACTGAATAAGTAATAGGTCAACGCTTGCTCGATTAAGTAGGCCTAAAACCGGTTTAGACCTTTGAGATTAGCAGGAACCAGCTTAAAGAGGGCGTAATTTACTTCTTATGGGGCAATATTTGATCGTAAGTGGGACTATCGCTTTTATAGCAGGGCTTTGGCTGGCTCGCTGGGTGATTTTACCTGCGCTGCCTGCCCTATTAGCATTTATAACTTTGGGAGCATTAACTTTATCTCCCTTTTTTAGAATACGGCCCTGGGCTAGGATGGCTCTTTTACAATTCGCTTTTTTAGCGGGCGGTTATGCTGTAGCTTCTTGGGATTATACTTACCATCGTAGCCAATTAAGTACAGAATTAAATACCTTCCTTGAACTGCAGGGTGTGGTGATCGAGGAGCCTAAAATATATTCTCAGCGGGTGGTCTATGTACTGGAAGCCCAAGAGATAAAGCAAGGAGAACGCCAATGTAAGATAAAGGAGAAGGTAGAGGTCATCCAGTATCTTCCACGGGATATAAAAGCTTCCGGGGTTTCTTCAGATTCTGCTCTATCCTGGGATATTCCTTACTACCGTTATGGCGATGTTTTAAAGGTTAAAGGTCGCTTGGAACTCCCGGCCACCGCCCGCAATCCCGGAGAATTTGATTACCGTGCCTATTTGGCCCGCCGTTACATATATACCCAGTTGATTGTAGATAATCCCGGAAATATAAGGAAAATAGGAGAGGGCAAGGGTTACCTGTGGTGGCATCTTGCTTTGAAGGCGAAGGAACGGGCTCGGGTGGCCATTACTTCAGCTCTTCCCCCGCGTTTTAGTGGCCTGCTTCTGGCTCTCCTTTTCGGGGATAAAGAAAAACTGGAACAGGAAGATGTGGATGTTTTTAAAACTTTGGGGGTCATGCATGTTCTCGCCGTCTCTGGCCTCCATGTGGGTTTCGTTTTACTTTTTCTTATGGGCCTAGCAGGAGTTCTAGGATTGCCCTTGAAGTGGGCTGTGACCCTAAGTATAGCGGGACTAATTTTTTATGCAGCGATGGCTGGTTTTAGCCCTTCTATTACCCGGGCGACTATCATGGGAAGCCTGGGTTTATACGGTTATCTAAAACGCCAAAACTTTAACTTTTATAGTTCCCTCTCTTTAGCAGCTTTCCTTATCTTAGTTTTTCAACCGCGCTACTTATATGATGCCGGATTCCAGCTATCTTTCTTAGCTACCTGGGGCCTTGTTTACCTGTATCCCTTGGTAGACGGCCTCTTAACCTGGCTTCCTCCTTGGCGGCGCTATCTGATCGTACCTTTGGCAGCCCAGATCGCTCTTCTCCCTTTGACCGTTTATTACTTCAACCTTCTTCCCCTTCTGAGCTTGCCGGCCAACCTGGTAACTATAGGTTTAAGTGGGGTGGTTACCCTTTTAGGGCTGGCCACTTTTCTGGCGGCCCTAATTTCCCCGGTGGCCGGGCAAGCTTTAGCTTCGGCCGCCGAACCTTTGCTGGCCTTTCTCCTATATGTACTCTATAAACTGGGCTCCCTGCCCGGCGCTGCCCTCCCACTTGCCACCCCGTCTCCAGCCTGGATTGTCGGCTATTATGCGGTACTTATTCTAGTACGGGAGGCTTACATGAGGTGGGAACACCCGCGCATGTTATGGTGGCGCACGCGCTATTTAAAGGGTAAGGCGCTGCGTAACACCCTCATTTGCCTCAGCCTGATAGGAGCGAGTATTTTTTTCTTATGGGATCATATTTCAGCCCGGGAGTTGCAGGTTACCTTCTTAGATGTAGGGCAGGGCGATGCCATATATATCCGTACCCCCGGTGGTAAACACGTGCTTATAGACGGGGGCGGCCGGCCGGACGACGATATGGGTAAGGAAGTAGGGGAAAAGGTAGTTATTCCCTTTTTGCATCGCCAAGGCGTAAGGAAGCTAGATGTGGTAATAAGCACCCATCCGGACGCTGACCATATGGGAGGGTTGCTGGCGGTTGTGGGAAGGATGCCCATTTCATTAATGGTGCTACCGCCCTTGAAGGGAAACTTTTTGTACGAATATGCGCCTTTACTGGAAAAGTTAAAGGAACGGCAAATTCCCTGGTCCGAAGCAAGCCGCGGAGACGGCCTTCGCCTTGATGATGTTGTAGAGGTTATATTTTTAAATCCCTCAAGCCGTACATCCGGAACCAAAACCTCGGACAATAGTTGTTCACTGGTCACCCGTCTTCAGTATGGCCGCATTACATTCCTTTTTACTGGTGATATAGAAACTTATAGTATGGAGGACATACTAAATAGTGGGCTAAATGTAAGCAGCACGGTTTTTCAGGTTCCCCATCACGGTAGCCGCTTTGGGTTGCATGAGAAGTTTCTGGAAGAAGTAGGGCCGTCTTTCGTAGTGATCTCCGTAGGCGCCAAAAATAGCTTCGGTCATCCTAGCCGCGAGGTCGTTGATTACTGGCGAACCAGGGGAATACCTGTTTTACGCACTGACGAGCACGGGGCTATCACCTTTTTTACCGATGGCCGGGGACTTAAGGTTAAAACTAAAGACAGTGACATCAAGATTCGGGTTGTTTCAGGGGATTCTCCTGCTTTAGCTGCTCCAGGGCCTCGGCTATAACACGTGCCAAAAGCTTAGCGGATCTCTGGGCTTGATCTAAAGTATTATTACTGCTTCCTATTTCTAAGAGGAGAGCACGGGGGTGTAAGTGCTGGTTATACCTGCCCTGCTGTACGCGGACACCGCGGCACAGTCCTGGATAGAGTTCATCCATTATTTTAGCCAGCTTTTGGGCAAAGGCTTCGTTTTGGCGCCAGTTAGGGTGCTCTAGCCGTGCGTTACTGCCTACGACGATCAATATCTGAGCTACTTCTTGATTATTGATATAAGCTACAGGTGGCTGTTTGAGTCCGGCATCCCTGTGGATATCCAGTACGATCTGGATGGAAGGATTTTCGGCTAGCATCCGGCGCACCGTCTTTTCCGAATTGGCGTAGGAAAGGGTAAAATCGGGATAATCATGGATAGTTTCTGACCGCACTACAGGAATGCCGTAATCCTGGGTTAAGGTTTCGGCCAGGACGGCGGCTACCCGGACTACGCCACCGTTTTGGCCAGGCAATTTTTCAGCCCCCTGGCTGGGTGCATAGGACTCTGCATTGTGGGTATTATAAATGGCTACCAGTGGGTGTTTGCTATCTTTGTCCAACTGATTAATATTTAGGGGTGGGGGAGGCGGGGGACTCTCTGATGTACCCGGGAAAGGGTACTCCTCTTCTTCAGCACTTAACATTGTCACTAGCTCCGGGGACAAGCTACGGAGGTAAAAGGGCCATAAGCCTTCTTCCTCAAAATGGGGAGGGTGGGAAGCCTTAAGGACTAACGTAGGTAACCCTGCGTATAGGATATTTTTCCAAAATGAGGGTGGAAAGGAGAAGGGAGCCAAGCTCTGGGAAAACTTAAAGAAAATTGAAGATCGTATCCCGAGGACAACCAATAAAAAAATGACGGCAATCCGCAGGAAATTTTTTTTCAAGGGTTTATCCCCCCCGCTACACCCATTTTATTCCTGTAACGTTCTTTTTAGACCAGTAGCTAAAAGGAGGCGAACCCTTTGACGGAAAACAAGCTCAAAGAGCTCCTTGAAGCTGTGCGTGAAGGCCGGGTAGACGTTGAGGAGGCGCTGAAGCGTTTAAAAAACTTAAGTTATGAAGACCTGTTTTACGCTAAGATCGACCATCATAGAGCTTTACGCCAGGGTTTCCCTGAGGTAATTTTCGGGCAGGGTAAAACAAAGGAGCAAATTGTGGCTATCTGCCGCCGCCTTTATGAAGCTGGCAGTACCGTATTGGTTACCAGAACTACGGAAGAGGTTTTTCAGCAGGTACGCTCAGAACTACCTTTGGCTCAGTTTAATTCCCTGGCCCGAACCATAGTGATACCTGCCGGTGAGATACCCCCTACAGGAGGCAGGGTGGCTGTTTTAAGCGCAGGCACGGCGGACTTACCTGTAGCTGAGGAGGCGGCGGTTACGGCCGAAGTTATGGGCAATGAGGTGGTAAGAATTTATGATGTGGGAGTAGCAGGCATACACCGGCTGCTGGACCAGATGGACAGAGTCCGGGAGGCCGACGTTATTATTGTCGTGGCAGGGATGGAGGGAGCTTTAGCTAGCGTGGTAGCAGGTATGGTTTCCCAGCCAGTTATTGCCGTACCTACAAGCGTAGGATACGGGGCCAGCTTCGGGGGTTTGGCTGCCCTTTTGACCATGCTTAACAGCTGCGCTATAGGGGTAGGTGTAGTAAATATTGATAACGGTTTTGGGGCAGCAGCCCTGGCCACGGCTATCACACGGTTGAAAAGGTAAGTAGTTAGTATAATCCACCTCCTTTTGGGTAAAGCTATGGAGGAATGGGAAAGGAGGTGGAGTAAGTGCAAAATTGGCTAGGAGCGGTGATTAGATTTATCGTATCAGCCCTGGTGTTGATGCTTGTAGCTTACTTGTTGCCGGGCATCAGAGTAGCGGGCTTCACCGGTGCTCTCGTAGCGGCGGTAGTCATCGCCGTACTGGGTTGGGTAATAGAAGCTCTGCTAGGTAAGCGCATTTCACCTCACGGACGGGGTATCGTAGGTTTTCTGGTAGCGGCAGTAGTAATTTATCTAGCTCAATTCCTCATACCTCAGTTTTTGCAAGTAAATATTTTAGGGGCACTCCTCGCTGCTCTGGTGATCGGCGTTATTGATGCCTTTGTCCCTACAGAGCTCCGCTAAAGTAAATGTATATGGTGTACTAGCAGGAGCAAGGATATACCAAAGGGCCCGGCTTTAAGCCGGGCTCGCTTTTTGCTATAATCAGGGCCAGGAGGTTTTGACTACCTTGACCAAGCAGGAGCGTATCCGTAATTTCTGTATTATAGCCCATATCGATCATGGCAAATCTACCTTAGCCGACCGTCTGCTAGAGTATACCGGTGCCCTTAGCCCGCGCGAAATGGTAGACCAGGTGTTGGATACCATGGAACTGGAGCGCGAACGGGGCATAACCATTAAACTTCAGGCGGTGCGGCTGGTTTACCGTGCCCGTGACGGCCAAGAGTACATCCTTAATTTGATCGATACTCCTGGCCATGTAGATTTTACGTATGAAGTCTCCAGGAGCCTGGCTGCGTGCGAAGGGGCCTTGCTGGTGGTGGACGCCAGCCAGGGAGTAGAAGCCCAAACTGTTGCCAACTTATATTTGGCCCTGGAGCATAATTTGGAGATTATACCCGTTATCAATAAAATCGATCTGCTCAATGCTGAACCCGAGCGGGTACGCCGCGAGCTGGAAGAGGTCTTGGGACTGGACGGAAGCCAGGCCATACTTGCTTCAGCCAAGACGGGATACGGGATTGAAGAGATCTTAGAAGCCATTGTCAGCCGTATCCCACCGCCGGAAGGGGATCCAGACGCACCTCTACAAGCCCTTATTTTTGATTCTTATTTCGATTCCTACCGTGGAGCCATCCCTTATGTGCGGGTGGCCAACGGCCGCTTAACTAAAGGCATGGTCATCCGTATGATGTCTACAGGCAAGGAATTCGAGGTTACCGAAGTGGGAGTATTTACTCCTAGGCCCCGGCCGGTGGAGGCTCTGGAGGCCGGGGAAGTGGGGTACCTGGCGGCCAGCATTAAAAACGTGCGGGATACCCGTGTCGGAGATACCATAACTTCAGCGGAAAGGCCGGCCGCACATCCCTTGCCCGGGTACCGGCCCGTAACTCCCATGGTCTATTGCGGCCTTTACCCGGTGGATTCTGAGAAGTACGAGGAACTTAAGGAGGCTCTGGAAAAACTCCAGCTAAACGATGCCGCCCTTGTCTTTGAACCCGAAACTTCAGCAGCGCTCGGTTTCGGCTTCCGCTGCGGTTTTTTGGGCCTTTTGCACATGGAGATTGTCCAAGAACGGTTGGAGAGGGAATACGGTCTGGAGCTGATTACTACGGCTCCCAGCGTAGTTTACCGGGTGACCCGCACCAACGGGGAAGTCCTTCATATTGATAACCCTACCCGCCTTCCGCCACCGGGGAGTATAGCTACCATAGAGGAGCCTTACGTTAAGGCTACTCTGATGCTGCCTACTGAATATGTAGGTGCGGTGATGGAGCTTTGCCAGGATAGAAGGGGCGAGTTTGTCTCCATGGAGTATCTTTCGGAAAAGCGGGTGGTCCTGACTTATGAGCTACCCTTGGCGGAGATTATCTATGATTTCTTTGACCAGCTTAAATCCAGGACTCGGGGATATGCGTCTCTAGATTATGAGCTTATAGGTTACCGTCCCTCTGACTTGGTAAAACTGGATATCTTGATAAACAATGAAGTAGTAGATGCCTTATCGGTGATAGTCCACCGGGACCGGGCATACCAGCGTGGCAGGGCTTTAGTGGAAAGATTAAAGGAGCTCATTCCCCGGCAGCTCTTCGATGTGCCTATACAAGCGGCCATCGGGAGCAGGGTTATCGCCCGGGAGACCATCCGGGCCTTGCGTAAAAACGTTTTGGCTAAATGTTACGGTGGCGATGTTACCCGCAAGCGCAAGCTTCTGGAAAAGCAAAAAGAAGGGAAGAAGAGGCTAAAAAAGCTGGGCAAGGTAGAAATACCCCAGGAAGCCTTCATGGCTGTGCTGAGGATAGATTAGAATGCATCTTTATATCCATCTTCCCTTTTGCCTTAAGAAGTGCAACTATTGTGATTTTATTTCCTACGCCGGGATTCCTCGCGGGCAGGTGCGGCGCTATTTGGCTGCCTTGTTTAAAGAGATGGAGTTAGTGGCTGCCCGTTTTCAGCCGAGAAAGATTTCCACCCTTTATTTAGGCGGGGGGACCCCTTCTTATCTTTCAGGAGAAGAATTGCTGGATATAATTGAGAGGGTCCGGAATATTTTTGGTATTGAAGAAGAAGCGGAAATTACTTTAGAGGCTAATCCCGGCACCTTAACTCCTAAGAAACTAGAGCTTTTGCGGCTGGCTGGCGTAAACCGCCTATCCTTGGGGGCTCAAAGCTTTGATGACGCATTGCTTAAGGCCATGGGGAGGGTTCACCAGGCCAAGGATATCTACCAGGCTTTCTATTGGGCACGAGAAGCCGGTTTTAGCAATATTAATCTGGACCTGATTTACGGGCTACCCGGTCAAACCTTCTCCCAGTGGGAAGATACACTAAATCAGGCCATAAAGCTTTATCCCGAACACGTCTCTACTTATGCCCTAGAATTATCTATAGATACTCCCTGGGGTAGGAGACAAATGCTGGGCGATTTACTTCTTCCCGCAGAGGAAGAAGTTCTATCCATGTACGGGCTTGCCTGCCAGAAACTTAAGGAAGCAGGCTTCGAGCACTACGAGATATCCAACTTTGCTCGACTGGGCTTTAAGTGCCGCCATAACCTAAGTTATTGGGAGAACCAGGATTATTTGGGACTAGGCGCGGCTGCCGCGTCTCACTGGAGGGGTAAAAGATGGCAAAATGAGATTGCCATAGAAAATTACTGCCGGTCCCTGGAGGAAGGCAAGCTCCCGGTAGCCGAGGAAGAAGAGCTAGACCGGCGTCAGAAGATGGGGGAAACCCTTTTTTTAGGTTTGCGGTTGCGCAAAGGTATAAGCCTTAAGGAATTTAAAGACCGGTTTGGGGAAGAGCTTATGTCGGTATACGGGCCGGAAATAGAGCGCCTTGTTAGCTCAGGTCTGGTAGAGATAAGGGAGGGGCGCATGGTTATAACAGAAAAGGGCTTGCCCCTGGCCAACGAAGTCTTCCTGGCTTTTGTTTAACCCCCCGAATTTGCTTGACAAATCAAAAAGCCGGTGCTATGTTGTTAATGAAAGTTTTAGCACTCTATAATTTAGAGTGCTAAGTCGGGAAAAGGTGAGGCAGGGTGCGGGTGGAGGGACGAAAGAGGAAGATATTAGAGGCTATAATATTAGACTATATTGCCACCGGCGAACCGGTAGGGTCACGTACTATCGCACGGCGTTATAATTTAGGCGTAAGCCCGGCTACCATACGGAATGAAATGGCAGATTTAGAAGAACTCGGTTTACTTGAGCAACCCCATACCTCAGCCGGCCGGGTGCCTTCTGATCTGGGCTACCGGTATTATGTGGATTGTCTCATGGAGCGGCAGGAGCTTTCCCAAAGTGAAAAAGATTATATCCGAAGCCGGTTCGAGCAGAAACTAGGAGAAATAGAGCAGGTATTGGCCGAGGCCACCCGCCTCCTGGCCGAGATGACCAATTTAGCTGCTGTGGGATTAGGACCTTATCAGGGCCGGGCTTATATCAGGCAGGTGCAGCTCTTCCATGTTTCCCCTGGCCGGGCTTTGTTGGTAGTGGTTACCAGCAACGGTCTAGTAGAACACCACTTTTTCAGCGTACCCTGCGGGATCAGCCAGTTTGAGCTGGAGCGTGTTTCGCGCCTTTTAAACCACCGGCTTCAGGGAATAATTTTGGAAGAGCTTAAACCTAGTATTTTGAATGATATCTACAGGGAATTGGTGGCCGAACACCGGGAGCTCTGTTCTTTGTTAATGGAGCTTTTAGAGCGGTTGAGCAAGCTAGAGAAAGAAGAGAAGATTTTCCTGGAGGGGACGTTAAACCTCTTTGAGCAGCCTGAGTTTAGGGATATCAACAAGGTAAAGAGCTTGCTGTCTATCCTGGGGCAGGCGGATACCCTGCGGGAGCTTTTTGCCCAGGGGCCGCCGGCCGGGTTAACCATAAAAATCGGCCGGGAAAATAAATACCAGGGAATAAGCAAGTGCAGTGTCCTAACCGTCACTTATGAAATAAATGGCGAGGTTATCGGTAATGTAGGGGTTTTAGGACCCACTCGTATGGATTATTCCCGCACGATCTCTATTTTGGAATACGTGGCACAAAATCTTTCTCGAGCCTTAGAAAGGCTCTGCGGATGAAGTGTTTTGGATAACTTTTTAAAAAAGAGGTCTGAGGCCGGTGCATTAATGGCGCTGGCCTTTTTTCCGAAAGGGAATGGAGGAAAGGGTTAATATGGTTTGTGAAGGAAGCAAGGTTAAATTTGAAGGAGGCCAACAGGTGAAATTAGAACCCGAAGGCAAAGAAGTAGACCAGCCCACAGAAGCGCCCGAAGAGGTTCCCGTCTCCAGTAAGGAAGAAGCTGAGGGGGTTCCAGCCGGAGAAGTAGAGGAAGCGCCACCCGAAGTAAAGGTGGAAGGAGAAGAAGTAGAAGGAAAAGAAGCAGAAGCAGAAAGGGATGTCCGGGAACAAGAGATAGCCGCTTTAAAAGAAGAAGTAGAATCCTTACGTTCGCAGCTTATCCGCCTGCACGCTGATTTTGATAACTATCGTAAGCGAGTCCGGCGGGAGCAGCAGGAGATGAAGGAGACAGCGACAGCCGGCCTTATCAAAGAGTTGCTCCCTGTGTTGGATAACTTAGAGCTGGCTCTGGCAGCGGCCAAAACCGGGGGAGAAAAGGAAGCTTTTGTGTCCGGAGTGGAAATGGTTTGGCGCCAGTTGCTAGAAGTGTTGAGCCGGGAGGGGCTTACCCCTATAGAAGCAGTAGGCCGGCCCTTTGATCCTTTCCAGCACGAGGCAGTGGCCACAGAGGAGGCTTCAGAAGCCGGCCAATATAATACGGTCACTGCGGAGCTCCGTAAAGGGTATCTGTTGAAGGGTAAGCTTTTACGCCCTGCCTTGGTGAAGGTAGCTGTTCCCCCTGCTCCTCCGCCGGAGGCCAGTACAGAAGATAAGAAGGAAGAATCTTAGTCGTGACTAATCTTTACGAGCCTCTTGAGGAGGTGTTTTGATTTATGGGTAAGAAAAGTAAAGTTTTAGGAATCGATCTCGGAACTACCAACTCCTGTATGGCCATAATGGAAGGCGGCGAAGCTGTGGTAATACCTAACGCTGAAGGCGGTAGAACCACTCCTTCGGTAGTAGCCTTTACTAAGGACGGCGAACGCCTGGTAGGCCTAGCCGCTAAGCGCCAGGCCATCACCAACCCTGAGCGTACTGTTATTTCCATTAAACGGCACATGGGGACCAATTATAAGGTAAGGATAGACGATAAAGAGTACACTCCCCAGGAAATCTCAGCTATGATCCTCCAGAAACTCAAGGCTGATGCCGAGGCCTATCTGGGGGAAAAGATCACCCAGGCTGTTATCACTGTTCCGGCTTACTTTACAGATAGCCAGAGACAGGCCACAAGGGATGCTGGACGTATCGCAGGCTTAGAGGTTCTACGTATTATAAATGAGCCCACGGCTGCTTCTTTGGCCTACGGGTTAGATAAAGGTGAGGACCAGACTATCCTCGTTTATGACCTGGGCGGCGGTACCTTTGATGTGTCTATTTTAGAGCTGGGAGACGGCGTCTTTGAGGTCAAAGCTACCAGCGGTAACAACCGTTTGGGTGGGGACGATTTTGACGAAAGGATAATGAACTGGCTTATCGATATTTGCCGCCGCGAGTACGGTGTAGATTTAAGACAGGACCGCATGGCCATGCAGCGGCTTAAAGAAGCTGCGGAAAGGGCTAAAATTGAGCTTTCCAGTGTTACCAGTACCAATATCAATCTGCCGTTTATTGCGGTAACCTCTAGCGGTCCGGTACACCTGGACGTCACTTTGACGCGAGCCAAGTTTGAAGAACTTATCGCTGACTTGGTGGAGAAGACGGTGGAGCCCATACAGCAGGCCTTAGCCGATGCGGGCCTCAGACCCGAAGACATAGACAAGGTCTTGCTAGTCGGTGGATCCACCAGGGTACCCTTGGTACAGGAAACAGTGCGCAGGGTACTGGGTAAAGAACCCCATAAGGGTATTAACCCAGACGAATGTGTGGCCATGGGGGCAGCTATCCAAGGAGCCGTGCTGGCTGGAGAGGTCAAAGATATATTGCTGCTGGATGTAACGCCGTTGTCGCTGGGCGTGGAGACCTTGGGAGGAGTGTTCACCAAGATCATCGAGCGGAATACCACGATTCCTACCTCTAAAAGCCAGATCTTTACTACCGCGGCTGACAACCAGACTACGGTTGAGATCCATGTTCTCCAGGGCGAGCGCCCCATGGCGGCGGACAACAAGAGCCTCGGCCGGTTCCAGCTTACCGGTATCCCGCCTGCGCCGCGAGGGGTGCCCCAGATCGAAGTCAAGTTTGATATCGATGCGAACGGTATCGTCCACGTATCGGCCAGGGATTTGGCTACCGGCAAACAGCAGGCCATCACCATTAAGTCGTCGAGCGGCCTGAGCGAAGAAGAGATACAGCGCATGATCAAGGAAGCCGAGATGTACGCCGAGGCTGACCGCCGGCGCAAGGAGGAAGCAGAAACCAGAAACCAGGCGGATTCCCTCATTTACCAGGCCGAACGTACCCTTAAGGAGTTCAAAGAAAAAGCCGATAAAAGCGATGTCGAGAGGATTGAACAGGCTAAAAAAGAACTGCAGGATGCTCTGGGAGGCAAGGACATTGCTAAGATTAAAGAAAAGATGGAAGCCCTCTCCCAGGCTGTCTTTGCCCTTACCACCAAGGTGTACCAGCAGACCGGGCAGCAAACCGGCGGCCAGGCCTGGCAGGCCACGGGTACCGAAGGGCCCTCTTCAGGTCGCGATAACGTAGTAGATGCCGAGTATAAAGTTATGGATGATGATAAGAAATAAAAATCGGTGATGGGTCATGCCCAAACGAGACTATTACGAGGTGCTGGGTGTCAGCCGGGATGCTTCGGCAGAGGAGATAAAAAAGGCTTACCGCCGGCTGGCACGCCAGTACCATCCCGATCTCAACCCGGGTAATAAAGAGGCGGAAGAGAAGTTCAAGGAAGTCCAGGAAGCTTACGAGGTTTTAAGCGACCCGGAGAAGAGGGCCCGGTACGACCAATTTGGTCATGCGGGCTTGGGCGCGGACGGCGCCGGACCGGGTCCCGATTTCGGGGGTTTCGATTTTGGCACTGCTTCTGCCGACTTCGGAACTTTTGGCGACTTGTTTGATATGTTCTTTGGAGACCCCTTTGGGACCCGGAGACGGGCCGGGCCCCAGCGGGGCGCCGATGTCCGGCTGGATTTAGATATTTCCTTTGAGGAAGCTGCCTTCGGGACGGAAAAGGAAGTGGGGGTGCCTCGCCTGGAGAGATGCCCGGACTGCGGCGGTTCCGGGGCCGCACCGGGGACCTATCCTGTGGATTGCCCGACCTGCCAGGGTACAGGGCAGGTGCGGTATTCCCAGCGTACCCCGTTGGGCCATTTTCAGACTATACGGACCTGCCCTCAGTGCCGCGGGACAGGTACTATTATCACTAGTCCGTGTAAAACCTGCCGCGGTCGGGGTCAAGTGCAGCGGACAAGGAAAATTAAGGTCAAGATACCCCCGGGAGTGGACACAGGAGCTCGCCTGCGCTTAGCAGGAGAGGGCGAGGCGGGAGAACGGGGTGGCCCACCGGGCGACCTGTATGTATATATAAATGTGCGCCCCCATCCTATATTCCGGCGGGAAGGTTTTGACGTAATCTGCGAAATACCCGTTTCTATGGTCCAAGCAGCCCTGGGTGATGAAATCGAGGTTCCAACACTGGACGGCAAAGTCCGGCTAAAAATACCCGAGGGGACCCAGAGCGGCACCTCTTTCCGGTTGAAAGGGAAAGGGATACCACGCCTAAACGGGACCGGGAGAGGCGACCAGCATGTAGTAGTACGGGTGCTTACTCCCAGGAACCTTACCGAAAAGCAGAAGGAGATTTTGAGGGAGTTTGCCCGTTCATACGGTTGGGAGCCTTCTGAGCGGGAAAAAGACCAAGATAAAGGTTTTTTTAGGAAAGTAAGAGACGCTTTTATGGGATGATAGACTCATCATGAAGTGGCAGGAAATAACTGTTACTACCCCGAGATGTGCTGCAGAAGCCGTAGCTCATTTATTTTATGAGGCGGGCGTCCAGGGGCTGATTATAGAGGAAGGCGGCGATGGGCGGGTCTCCCTGCGGGGTTACCTTCCCGAAGGTCCTCTGCTGAAGCTCAGGCTGGAAGAACTTAGAGAGAAGGCAAATGAACTGGAGCATTTTTTTCCCGATTTCTATGCCTTTTTTACCACCCGGTGGGTAGAGGAAGAAGATTGGGCTAGCTCTTGGAAGGCATACTATAAACCAATCAAGGTAACCGAGCGCCTGGTGGTAAAGCCGAGCTGGGAGGATTATTCTGCCCGGCCGGGGGAAATGATAATCGAACTTGATCCGGGAATGGCCTTCGGGACGGGTACTCACCCCACCACCGTTATGGCCTTAAAGTTCCTGGAAGAATTCCTAAAGCCGGGGTTTATAGTTTATGATGTGGGTACAGGGTCCGGTATTCTAGCTATTGCTGCTGCCTTGTTGGGGGCTGCTGAAGTAATAGCCGTAGATAGCGACCCGGTAGCGGTCAGGGTGGCTAAGGAAAATTTAGAACGTAACCGGGTGCAGAGTACAGTAAGGGTGGAAGAGGGGGACCTGCTCTCCGGGTTTACGAAGAGGGCTGACATGATAATAGCTAATATAGTTGCCAGCGTACTTCTTAAGCTTCTCCCTCAGGCCGCGAAAATTTTAAAGCCTGGAGGTTATGTTATATTAGGTGGTATTCTAGCCTCGCACCAGGCTGAAATATTGGAAGCCCTTAAAAATCACGGCTTTCGTCTAATAAAACAGGATAGCCAAAGTGATTGGGTAACTTTAGCGGCAAAGAAAGGGTGAGCCGGAGTGGCCCACCATTTTTTTATACCTGGCCGACATTCCAAAGGCACCAGAGTGATGCTGTCCGGAGAAACTGGGCATCATGCTGCTCGGGTTTTACGCCTTAAAGTCGGGGAAGAGATCACCCTAGCCGACGAGCGGGGAGGCTTATTTCGTGGAAGGGTTACTGCCGTCCTGGAAGGAGAAGTGGAGGCTGAGCTTTTAGAAGACCTGCCTTCCGTAGAACCGCCTTTAACGGTGACTTTACTGCAGGGGTTACCCAAAGGCGATAAGATGGATTTAATCGTAGAAAAATGCACAGAATTAGGGGTGAAGCGGATAATTCCCCTTTTGACGGAGAGGGTGGTAGTTCGCCTGGATGAAGAAGCGGCCTTGCGCAAAAGAGAACGGTGGCAAAGGGTGGCCCGGGCGGCAGCACAGCAGAGCCGGCGCGGCCACATACCGGCAGTGGAGCTTCCCCGGACATTGGAAGAGGCCTTGGGGGTTATTCCTGCGGAAACCCTGCTTTTGATTCTTTGGGAAGGGGAAAGGAGCTGTGGCCTTAAGGGGGCGCTGGGACGAGCATCTCCCGGCCAACCTGTGGCTTTGATTGTGGGACCAGAAGGTGGATTAAGTAAAAAGGAAGTTGAGCTTGCCTGTAAGGCGGGGGGTATACCGGTACACCTAGGGCCGCGGATTTTACGGACGGAGACAGCGGGTTTGACCTGCCTTGCCATTGTCATGTATGAACTGGGAGATTTGGGCAGACTGTTTTAGGAGGTGAAAACGTGGCTTCCCGGCGGGTGGCCCTGGCCAGCTTGGGATGTAAAGTCAACCAAAACGAATTAGAAGCCCTTAAAGGTCTATTTCAGCAAGCTGGGTACGAAATAGTGCCCTTTGATGAGACTGCTGATGTATACGTCATTCATACCTGTACCGTTACCCATTTAAGTGACCGTAAATCCCGCCAATTGATCCGGCGGGCCACCCGGCAAAATCCGGAAGCCATTGTGGCGGTAACGGGTTGTTACTCACAAGTTGCACCGGAAGAAGTTTTAAAGATTCCCGGCGTGGATGTAGTCGTAGGTACCCGTGAGCGGGCGCGGCTGGTTGAGCTGGTAGAAGAAGCGCGGCGAACTGGTAAGACCGTAAACGCTGTGCGCCCGCACGAAAAAGGAGAACCCTTTGAGGAGTTACCCCTCGTCCAGACTTCCCGCTCCCGCGCTTTTGTCAAGATCCAGGAGGGTTGCGAAGAATTTTGTACATATTGTATCGTACCCTATGCGCGAGGGCCTTTACGTAGCCGGGCGCCAGAAGCCGTTATTGCCGAAATTAGAAAGCTTGTTACTGCCGGGTACCAGGAGATAGTTCTCACGGGAGTCCATGTGGGAGCCTACGGCCGGGAACGAGGAGATATAGATCTTGAGGGGCTTTTAAAACTTGTGGTGTCTATTCCCGGCCTGGGACGGGTACGGGTTAGCTCCATAGACCCTCCTGATTTTACTCCCGGGCTCGTTGCAGTTTTGACAGGTTCGGAAAAGATCTGCCCCCATTACCATATTCCTTTACAGAGCGGTGATGACTGGATTTTAAGGCGCATGGGCCGCCGGTACAACGTTAAGCAGTACCTGGATTTGATCGCCAGCCTCCGGCAGGGCCGTCCCCGGGCCGCCATTACCACAGATGTTATAGTGGGTTTTCCGGGTGAAAAAGAAGAACATTTCCGGCATACCTTAGAAGTGGTTGAAGAGGTTGGCTTCTCCCGCGTACATGTTTTCCCTTTTTCACCCCGGGCACGTACTGCCGCAGCCTTAATGCCCGGGCAAGTGGATGCTGAAGTTAAAAAAGAAAGGGTAAACAGGCTTTTAGAGCTCGCCCGCAGGCTAGCCGCCGAGTATGCACAAGGATTTATAGGGGAGACTTTAGAGACGTTGGTGGAAGAGGAGATGCCTGGGCGCGAAGGTTTTTGGGAGGGCCATACCGGAAACTATCTGCTGGTATCTTTTTTGGCTCGGGAGCCCTTAAGAGGTCGGTTGGTGCCCGTAAAGATAGCGGAGTACCGGGAAGGAAGGCTTTGGGGAGAAGTCTCTTATGAAGGATGCAGGATTTTCTAAAAGATAAATCGAAAATAAACCTGGTTTCGTCTTGACCACTTTATGGGAGGAGGAAAAACATATGTCCGACTGCATTTTTTGTAAAATAGCTGCGGGAGAGCTTCCTTCAGAGATGGTTTATCAGGACGAACGGGTAGTGGCCTTCAAAGATATACGCCCTGTGGCGCCCGTGCATATACTCATCATCCCCCGCAAGCACATCCCCGACCTTACGGCCATAACCGAAGAAGATGCAGAGCTTATCGGGCACTTGCACCTTGTGGCTGTTAAAGTGGCCCGGGAGCTTGGCTTGGCTGACCGGGGTTTCCGCTTGGTCAACAATTGTAAGCAGGAAGGAGGCCAGGTCATCTATCACCTTCATTACCACCTCTTGGGCGGGCGGCAATTGAGAAACTTGTGTTAAAGAGCTTTTAACTAAGATAGGAGGTTTGCCTCTTAAAATGGAATATCGTCCTTTGGGGCGCACGGGATTTAAGGTTTCTGAGCTGTGCTTTGGTGCTCTGCCCATGGGGCCACGCCAAAAGAATTTAGATGTGGCTACCTGTGAAAAGCTTATCCGCCGGGCCCTGGAGGGAGGAGTAAACTTCATAGATACAGCCCAGATTTACGAGACCTATGAGCCGATAAGGAGAGCCATCAAGGGGTACGGCCAGGAAGTAGTAATAGCCAGCAAATCCACAGCCGAAGATTATGAGGGAATGAAAAAGGCCGTAGAAGAGGCTTTAAGCAAGTTGGGCTTAGACCATATCCATATTTTCCACCTCCATGCTGCGAGGGCCACGGAAAAGGTCTTTGCAGAAAGGGCCGCAGCGTTACAGTACTTGCTAGAGGCCAAGGAAAAGGGAATTATCGGTGCGGTGGGTATATCTACCCATTCGGTGCTTGCGGTCCGGGAAGCGGCGAACCGTGAAGAAATAGATGTAATTTTTCCTCTCATAAATATAAAAGGGATGGGACTTTTACACGGAAACCGTGAGGAAATGCTGGAAGCTATAGAAGAGGCTGTGGCAAAGGGGAAGGGCGTGTACTTGATGAAGGTACTGGCCGGAGGCAACCTGATCCAGCAGTACCGGGAAGCCATGGAGTTTGCGAGAAAAATACCGGGGGTAGCCTCTATAGCTGTGGGAATGCTGACTGAGGAGGAGGTAGAATATAACCTTCGCTACTTCAACGGGGAGGATCCTGGTGAGCCTTTAAGTTTGAGCAAACGTTTTGCTGTAGTAGAAACGGTATGCGTAGGAGATGGAGCTTGCTTAAAAGCGTGCGCCAGCGGGGCTATTACTTTAAACCAAGGAAAAGCCCGGATTGACCCTGAAAAATGCATATTGTGTGGCTACTGCACTGAAGTTTGTCCCCAATTTGCCATCCGGATGATATAAAGATATTTTAAAAAAGGAAAAACAACGTTCAATGTGGAATACATATAAAGCGAAGTGCAGCAGCTGCCACCGGTTAGGAGGGGAGGGAGACGGTCGAATGAGCGAAGTTCGCGTGGGAAAAGATGAGAGCTTAGATAGCGCTCTGAGGCGTTTCAGACGCCTTTGCCAGAAGGATGGACTGATGGCAGAGATGCGCAAACGGGAGCATTATGAGAAGCCCAGCGTAAGGCGGAAGAAAAAGGCCCAGGCTGCTAAGAAGCGGCACTGGCGATAAATTATTTTTAGCCTTCCTCCCCCAAAAGAATATATTCTTCGATACTGTCCGGTAAGGCGGCTGCTTTACAAACAATATAAGGTGACTTTCGCCCGGTTGATACGGCCGGGCTTTTTTACTGCTTTTTATTTTGAGACGGCTATTAAAGGGGTCTTTTTCCAGAACGAGAGGCATAGATTGAGTAAGAGGGGGCGGATTTAATTATGCCGGTACGGCAGGGAAAGGGTCGGAAATCGGCAGAGTTCGTGAAGGCCAAAGACCACATGGCAAGCTTCTTAGATCTGCCCCAGGAAGCGGTCTGTGACTGGCCCCGCCTAACACTAATTGGGAATAGCCGGTTACTGCTGGAAAACCACCGGGGAGTAGTTACTTATGAAAGCGGACTATTACGAGTAAATGCAACCTTAGGTCAGCTGGAGATAACCGGAAAGGATTTAAAGCTTAAGGTCCTTCGTCCTGACGCCATGGCTGTAGAAGGAAGTATTAAGTCGATAAAGTTTTTGGAAAGGTATTAGCCCGGAGGGGGAGGCCGGTGAGAGGGCAGGATTGGCAGGCTTTTTTCAAGAACTATGTGGTAATTGAGGTAGAAGGGAATAACTTAGAAGAATTCCTGGATGTCGCCTTGCACCAAGGTGTTATCTTTTGGGATATAATCCAGGGGCCCGGGCCCAAATTTAGAGCTAAAATACCGGTAGCTTGCTTTGCGCAGCTCCGGCCGGTAGCCAGAAAAACCCGCTGTCGTGTCCGCCTTATGGACAAGCGGGGGATTATCTTTTGGTGGCAGCGTGTCAAAACGCGGCAGAGCTTTTTAGCAGGGGCTGTCCTTTTCCTGCTGGGCCTTTTATTTCTTTCTAATTTTGTCTGGGCGGTGGACGTGCTACCGCGAGGGGAGCTAAAAAAGGTGGACCCCAACTTGCTGAAGGTCGTAGCGGCAGAAGCGGGTTTAAGGGTAGGAACCTGGAAGGGGAGTCTTGATGCGCGTGCGCTGGAGCATGAGATCCTCATGAGAGTGCCGGAACTGGCCTGGGTGGGAGTAAACTTCCAAGGTACCAGGGCGTGTATTGAAGTGACGGAAAAACTTTTTCCTTTAGCGGAAGAGGGTGGATCAGAACCGGCACATATAGTAGCTGCTAAAGATGGTATAATATCCGAAATCCTTGTTCTGGCGGGCCAGGCCAGGGTTGGCGTGGGCGATACCGTACGCCAGGGCGACATTCTCATTTCTGGCCTCATTTTACCGCCTAGGGAGAATCCTTCCGGGCAGGAGGGACAACCTGGGCCTCCCGCTTTACCCCGGTTGGTAAGGGCTCGAGGAATCGTCAGAGCCAAGGTCTGGTACGAGGCGGAAGGGCAGTCGCCCAGGGAAGAGGTTAAGGAAGCCTTTACTGGAGAGCACAGCACAACTGTAATATTACGTACCCCCGACCGGGAATATATTCTTAAGGGTTCGCCGGAACCGCCTTACCTAAGCTTCCGGCAGGAAAATAGAATTATCAAATTGCCTACCTGGAGGAATTTTACCTTCCCTGTCGAACTGATTATTGTGACTTATTTTGAAACCTCGGTGGATAGAAGATGGTTAAGCCGGGAAGAGGCGGTAACCAGGGCTAAAGAGCAAGCCCTTTTGTCTTTGCGACAGAGCCTTTCAGACCGGGCTAGAGTTTTAGGCGACAGGATCATAGGGATCACGGAGGAGCCCGGCCTGGTACGGGTTAAGGTTCTTTTGGAGGTGGAGGAAGATATAGGCCAGACAGTAAACCTCAGGGAACCTCCGAGACAGGCTGGTAGCTAAACGGTGGACCTAGCAGAAAACTTTGGGGGATAGCCCTTCTTTACTCTCCTCAGAGAATGGAGTATAATAAACTGTCGCACAAAGTGTATGTATAAAGAGGAGGTTGATTGTTAAATTTGAGTGAGCATCTCGAGGTTAAGGTAGTCGTGGGTAGTAACGGGGAAGCGGCCAATCTTTTTGGCCTTCATGATGAAAATCTAAAATATATTGAAAGCCAGGCAGGCGCTCGCATAGTAGCCAGAGGTAATGAAGTGTATATTTCGGGGGAAAAACAGGAGGTGGAGGAGCTAGAGGAGCTTTTTCGTCAGCTCCTGGGCTTAGTAAAAATAGGTTCCACTATAAATACCAATACCATTAACTATACGTGGAATCAAGTACGGCAGAGAAAGAGAAGGAAAGATGTGCCGTCGCCCGACCTGGCGGAAGCGTTAGGGGAAGTTCTTTATATAACACCCCGGGGGAAGCAGATCCGTCCGAAAACCTTGGGGCAATTACGTTATGTGCAGGCTATACGCGAACACGATATAGTATTCGGAATAGGACCTGCGGGGACGGGCAAAACTTATCTGGCGGTGGTGATGGCGGTTTGTGCCTTGCGTTCCCGCAGCGTAGAAAGAATAGTATTGGCCCGGCCGGCCGTGGAGGCGGGTGAGAAGCTGGGCTTTTTACCTGGTGATCTTCAAGAAAAGGTAAATCCCTATCTTCGCCCCCTTTACGATGGACTATATGATGTGCTAGGTATGGAAACAGCACAGAAATATATGGAGAAGAATATTATAGAAGTAGCGCCGTTGGCTTATATGAGGGGTCGCACCTTGGACGATGCCTTCATAATTTTAGATGAGGCCCAGAACACCACTACCGAACAAATGAAGATGTTTTTAACACGCCTCGGTTTCGGATCTCGAGCGGTGATAACCGGAGATATTACTCAGATAGATCTGCCCCGCGATGTGCCTTCCGGTCTGGTAGAGGCCCAGCGCATCCTAAGGGGCATAGACGGTATAGCCTTTGAATATTTAACCGAAGCTGATGTAGTACGGCATCCTCTGGTGCAAAAAATTATTAAAGCCTATGAAAGGAGTGAACGGGCTTGGCGTGGCAATGGCTCGTAGGCCAGCTACGCTCATTATGGGCCCGTGGAGGGAAGGTAGGTTTATCGAACAGGCGAGCCCTCTGGGGAGGGGTTTTATTTTTTCTGGCTTTGGCCATTGTTGCTGTGGACTTTTTACCCCAGAAGCTGGATCTTAAAGTAGGCCAGCCTAGCCCCAGGGATATTAAAGCTCCCCAGGGTATCGTTTATGAAAGTGAAGTATTAACCGCCCGGGCTCGCGAAGAAGCAGAACGAAGGGTGGAACCTGTCTATAGAATCGACAACACGGTTACTGATAAGGTAGTAGAAGAGGCTCGGATCCCTTTTCAAAGCGTGCGCCAAATACTTCTTGAAACTTCAGAAGCGAGCCTAAGGGAAGAAAGACTAAAGACTGCTCTATCCGGTTGGGAGGTGGATAATTCCACCATTAAGGTATTGGCTTCAGCTGGCCAGGACACTTTAAACAGGCTAGAAGAGGGGCTTATACAGATTATACGCCGGCATATGCAGGGAGCTTTAGCCCAAGAAGCTCTGGAAAGCATTCGGGGAAAAATGCTTGCCGACGTTGAGGCACTAAGTATAGAAGCGAAATACAAGTCCTTCCTGGCTGCTATCGTCCGGAAGCTGGAGCTTAAACCTACGCTGGTATATGATGTTGCTGCCACCCTACAGCGCCGGGAGAAAGCCCGGGCCGAAGTAGCTCCCGTACAGGTGACCATCCGCCAGGGGGAGAAAATAGTAGGTGACGGGGAGATTGTTACCGAGGAAGATATAGAAGCTTTACAGAAATTAGGGTTGCTACGTCCTGAGACACCTTGGAGAGGCTTGGTGGGCTTAGGCTTGCTCCAAGGAGTTTTAGTGTTCCTTATGCTTTTCTATTTGCGTACCTTTAAAAGAAAGATTTATGGCGACGATCGGCTCCTTTTGCTTTTGGGGCTCCTATGGGTGGTTTTCCTTGTCTTTTCGCGGGGCGTTACCGCTATAAGCTTAGGTAATCCCTCAGAAATGTCCAGAGTAATAGGGTATCTCATCCCTGTGGCCGCAGGTTCCATGCTTACAGCTATTCTTGTCGATGCCCAGGTCGCCTCGGTTTTTACGGTTTTTTTGGCCCTGGAAGCGGGTATCTTAGGGGGAAACTACTTCCATATTACTGCGGCGGGAATCGTAAGCGGGCTGACAGGGGTGTATTGCGTAAATCACCTGGACCAGAGATCGAGCTTGGCCAGGTCCAGCATTTTTATTACTTTGGCCAATATGCTGGCGGTGCTGGCTCTAGGTTTACTTTTAGAACACTCTTTACTAGAGACAAGCTTAGGCTTAGGCTTGGCCGTGGCCAATGGGGTGCTTTCTGCGGTTTTGACCATCGGTTTTTTACCCTTTTTGGAGAATACCTTCGGTATTACTACTGCAGTGAAGTTACTTGAACTATCTAATCCCAACCACCCCCTCTTAAAGAGGCTTTTATTAGAAGCACCTGGTACCTACCACCACAGCCTACTGGTAGCCAATCTCGCAGAAGCGGCAGCCGATGCCATAGGGGCGGATTCCTTGCTTGCTCGTATCGGTGCTTACTATCATGATATCGGCAAGCTTAAGCGACCCTACTTTTTCATTGAAAACCAAGTGGGGATGGAAAACCCCCATGATAAATTGTCACCCTCTCTAAGTAGCTTGATAATATCCTGTCATGTGAAGGACGGATTGGAGCTAGCCCGTGAATTTGGGCTTCCCTCTGTAGTGCAGGATATTATTGCTCAGCACCACGGTACAACCCTTATGTCCTTCTTTTACCACAAGGCCTGCGAAAAGAGCCGGGGCTTGGAAGTAGATGAAGAAGAATTTCGTTATGAGACACCCAAACCGCAGACAAAAGAGGCGGCCATTGTTATGCTGGCCGACAGTGTAGAGGCTGGGATAAGGGCGCTACCTAAGATTACGCCAAACCGCATGGAAGGTTTTGTGCGCAGGATTATAAAAGAAAAATTGGAGGATGGTCAGCTAGAGAACAGCGATTTAACCTTCCGGGACCTCGCTTTAATAGGAGATGCCTTTTTAAAGGTTTTAAATGGTATATATCATTCCCGGGTGGAATATCCAGAGGTAGTCCTGCGGGAAATGGAAAGGAGAAGGGGCCGCAATGGAGTGCTTCATAAACAATCAGCTGGATAGCGAACTGGAACCCCACTTGGAAAGAATGATAAGGAGGATCCTTGAGGAGGCGGCCAGGCTTGAGGGGGTACCTGAGACGGCGGAAGTGAGCTTAACTTTGGTGGATGATGAGGAGATACGCCGCTTAAATCGAGATTTTCGCGGGATAGATGCTCCTACCGACGTTTTATCTTTTGCCCTCCAGGAGAAAGCTCCCGGAGAACCCGAGATTAAGGAAGAAGGGGAGCTTCTTTTGGGAGATATTTTTATTTCACTGGATACTGCCCGGCGCCAGGCTAAAACTTACGGGCATTCCCTGGAGAAAGAGATAGGGGTACTGGTTGCCCACGGCTTTTTGCACCTTTTAGGTTACGACCATGATACCCCGGAAAAAGAGGAGATAATGTTCCGGCGGCAGGAAGAACTGTTAGACAGGGTGGGAATAAAGGGATGATTAACAAGTTCAGGGCGGCCTTAGCCGGTCTGTTTTATACCTTGCGTACCCAGGTTAATATGGGTATCCATTTAACAGCGGCTGCAGGGGTGTTTTTCCTGGGTTACTACTTCCGGCTAGAAGGTTGGGAATGGGGCATTTTAATTCTAACGGTGGCCTTCGTACTTGCGGCGGAAACCTTTAATACGGCCTTGGAGTTAGCTGTAAATCTATCTTGTCCCCATTACCATCCCCTGGCTCGGAAGGCTAAAGATGTGGCCGCAGGAGCCGTTTTGGTCACTGCATTAGGGGCTGTGGCAACAGGCCTCCTCATTTTTTTACCCAGGTTTCTCCAAATATTTAATAGCGGTTTTTAAGGATTGTGTTCCTTACGCAAGATACTACGGTAGAAGAGGCGGGAAGGTTCGCCTACGGGCCGACCCGATAGTAAGCCCAAATGCTCAAGGAGATCCAGAGTTCCAGAGGTAAGCTGGTAGTTACTCACTTCTTTTAAGGGGATCCAACGTGCCTCAGCCACATCGGAAGCAGGTTTTAGCTCTCCGGAAACGTAGCGGGCCCAAAAGTCTACCAGCACGAAGTGGTATTTAACCCTGTCCAGGTCGTCCAGATAGATGCTGTCTAACACCGCTACCGGTGGTCCGACTTCGATAACGATACCGCATTCTTCGGCTATTTCCCTTTGCAAAGCCTCGCTTAACGTTTCTCCAGTCTCTACTCTACCCCCAGGGATGCTCCAAAGTCCCCGGGCGGGTGGATGTCCTCGCAGTACCAGAAGGATTCTTTCACCCTCTACAATTATTGCTCCCACGCCAACCAAAGGCTGACCAGGGTAAATACGAGACATTTACCTACTCTCCCTTCACCTTTTAAAACGGGTATGATAAAATGATAACAACTGGAAATATTCTTTGACAAGTACTTGTGGAAAAATGGAGGTATAATAAGGATTAGAGATAGGCTTTTAGATTTGGCTTACGAGGCAAAAGGGAAGGCCTATGCTCCCTATTCCCGTTTTCCGGTGGGAGCTGCCCTACTCGCCTCTTCAGGTCGTATTTACCAGGGTTGCAATATAGAAAATGCATCTTTAGGGCTTAGCGTATGTGCTGAGAGGGTAGCCTTATGGAAAGCTGTCTCCGAAGGTGAGCGAGAATTTATAGCCTTGGCTGTGGTGGGCGGGGAACTTGCGGCCTGTTTTCCTTGCGGAGCGTGTAGGCAGGTATTGGTAGAGTTTGCCCCCGATCTGGAGATAATTACCGGTCAACCTGGACAAAGATTATTGGTGTGCAGTCTCAAGGAACTTTTACCGGAGACCTTTACCTTTAAGGAGAAGTAGCGCCTATGTCGGAGACCCCTTTCTACCGTTCGGGTTTTGCTGGTCTCATCGGGCGCCCTAATGCAGGTAAATCTACCTTGCTTAATACCCTCATCGGGCGCAAGGTGGCCATCATATCAGATAAACCCCAAACCACCCGTAATAAGATTTTGGGGGTTTACACAGATGAGAAGGCCCAGATCATTTTTTTAGATACCCCCGGTATACATAAGCCCAGGCACCGTCTCGGGGAGTACATGGTACAAGTAGCCCAGCACACTTTAAAGGAAGTAGATGTAGTTGTATATGTTGTGGATGCAGCGGTAGAGCCGGGTGCAGGGGAAGAGTATATAGTTAACTCCTTAAAGGATATTCCCACACCTGTGATCCTCGTCTTAAATAAGATAGACCTGATTTCGGAAGAACAGCTCCTTAAGGTGCGGGAGTTTTTCCAAAACAGGTTTGAACCTGCTGCAACAGTAGCCATTTCCGCTTTGCAAGGTACCAATGTTGATAAGTTACCTCCCTTGATAATTCAATATCTTCCTCCAGGACCTCAATATTACCCGCCAGACCAGGTTACGGACCAACCTGCCAGGTTTATTATAGCCGAGCTTATTCGCGAAAAAATTCTCCTTTTAACAGAAGAAGAGGTGCCCCATTCAGTAGCCGTAGTAGTAGAGGATATGCTGGAGAGACCTGGTGGGCTGCTTTACGTTCCGGCTATTATCTATGTAGAAAGGGATTCACAGAAGGGGATCCTTATCGGAAAGGAAGGCCGGATGCTTAAAGAGATTGGAACCTTGGCCCGTCAAGAGATAGAAGCCCTCTTAGGTAATAGAATCTATTTGGATTTGAGGGTAAAGGTGAAAAAGGATTGGCGCCGCCAGGAAGGAGCTTTAAGGCAGCTGGGCTATGAAGTTGGCAGAAGGAGACCAGTATAGCCCGGAGATTTTAGGTGAGACTTATAAGGGAGAGGCTGCCTTTTAGAGGAGGAGAAACCCCTGTGCGACCTAGTGACGCTTTATGGCAAATTTTTGCCGCAACAGGCCATGTAGGAATTTATCTATTGTACAGACAGCAACTAGAATATGAATTAAAAGTTTGCGGGCAAAAGGCTGAAAGGGAGGTTTTATTGGAGCAGCCTAGCTCTATAATAGTTTAAAATGGGTAAACTTTATCAAGTTAGGGGTATAGTGTTATCCACCCAGGATTTTCAGGACAACGACCGGATATTGAGCATTTTAACTCCGAGCAGGGGGAAAGTAACCGCCATAGCCAAAGGAGCACGTAAAGCGACGAGCAGCCTACGCAGCGGTACGCAACAGTTATGCTTGTCCCGCTTCCTCCTTTATGAGGGTAAGAGTCTGGCTACAATTACCCAGTGCCAGGTAGAAGACTTCTTCGGTGCTGTGCGGGAGGATCTGAAAAGGCTTTTGACTGCATGTTATTTGACGGAGATAGCTGAAGCGGTTACGGTACCTGGACAACCGGGTTATGGCATGTTTAAGCTCCTTAAAGAGAGCTTATCTCTTCTGGCCAGAGAAGATCCTTTTATTGTAACCCGGGCTTTTGAGGTTAAGACTATAGGTTTGCTCGGGCTAGCTCCTCGGTTGAATTTGTGTGTTTCTTGCGGAGCTTCCTTAGATTGGCAAGAAGCAGTAGCAGTATCACCCGCTGCGGGAGGCACTCTGTGTTCCTCCTGTCAGGGACGTTATAGTCCGGAGTACCGCCTTTCAAAGGAAGGTCTTAAAATCTGGGAATATTTAACTAGATGGAGGGGAGAAAGCCTTTCGCGTTTAAAACTTTCCACCCGCTGCAGGGGAGAACTAGAGGAAGTTTTGCCCGCCTATTTGGAATACTATCTAGAAAGAAAGTTAAAATCTCGGATATTACTCCACCTTTGAGGAGGATGCTTATGAGCGCGGAGTTAGAGAAGATTGATATCCTCCGCAAACGCCTGGGTTTGACTTACCGCGAAGCTAAAAAAGCCCTGGACGAGGCGGGAGGCGATGTTATCGAAGCCCTTATAAGGTACGAGGAGGGAAAGAAATCCGAAGTAGTCGAACAGATAGAGACGTGGAGCAGTAAAATTTTGGCACGAATTAAAGATATATTGCAGAGGGGGCAGGCTACCAAAATTAAAATCAAAAAGGATGGTAAAACAGTGGCTGAAATACCGGCCACGGCAGGGGCCTTAGGTGTTTTGGGAGTCTTGGCCAGCACGGAGTTAGCTATCCTGGCCGGGATCAGTACAGTGGCCGCATTGTTTAACCGTTACACCCTAGAAATAGAGCGTCCGGGCGGCCAGGTAGAAGAGCACACCCTTAATTTGGGGGATACAGGAATGAAAAACGAGTAGAAGTTGACAATCTGCACCTCCTCTGGTAAATTATCAAACGGAGGAAGGCTCCCGTCCCTGGGTGGGGCGGGATTTTTATGTAGGAGCTACACATTTTTGAGGGAGTGCCAAGATCAGGTGAATTTTCAGGAGTTGATCCTTGCCCTTCAGGATTTCTGGGCCCGCCAAGGCTGTGTGATCCAGCAACCCTATGATTTAGAAAAAGGTGCGGGGACCATGCATCCGGCTACTTTCCTGCGCGTCCTGGGGCCTGAACCCTGGCGCGTGGCTTACGTAGAACCGTCCCGCCGGCCCACCGATGGCCGGTATGGCGAAAATCCTAACCGCCTCCAGCATTATTACCAGTTCCAGGTAATACTTAAACCTTCCCCGCCCGATGTGCAGGATATTTATCTAAAAAGTCTAGAACACATAGGTATAAATCCGCTAGAACATGATATCCGCTTTGTAGAGGATAACTGGGAGTCCCCGACTTTAGGCGCTTGGGGATTAGGATGGGAAGTATGGTTAGATGGTATGGAGATAACACAGTTTACATACTTTCAGCAATGTGGAGGTTACGATTTAAAACCTGTAAGTGCAGAAATTACTTACGGCCTGGAGCGGCTGGCCATGTACATTCAGCAAGTAGATAGTGTTTTTGATATCGAGTGGGTAAACGGTATCACTTATGGAGATATTCACCACCAGGCGGAGGTGGATTATTCTCATTATAATTTCACAGCGGCCGACACGTCTATGTTGTTTTCCCTCTTTAACGCCTACGAAGCAGAGGCCAAACGGGTCATCGAACAAGGGCTGGTCCAACCCGCCTACGATTATGTTCTAAAATGTTCTCACACCTTCAATTTACTTGACGCCCGTGGGGCCATAAGCGTTACAGAGAGGACAGCTTACATAAGCAGGGTTCGCCACCTGGCCCGCCTCTGTGCAAGTGCCTACCTCGAGCAAAGGGAGAGGCTGGGTTATCCCCTCCTAAAGAGGCGTTCCCCAGGCACCTCTGAAGCAGGAGGAGAGGCTCTCCACAAAGTGGGTACCCGGAAAGACCTTAAAGATGGCCTCGATATCAAGGAGGGGTAGAGAGTGGCGCGCGACTTTATTATGGAAATAGGTACCGAAGAAATGCCAGCACGGGTCATACCTTCAGCGTTAGCACAACTGGAAGAGTTGGCTTCTAGCCTTCTTCGGGAAGAGCGCTTGAGTTATAAAAGCTTGGCAGCCTATGCTACCCCACGGCGCCTTACGTTACATATAACCGAGCTGGCTGAGGAGCAGGAGGAGCTAGTAAAAGAGATAAAGGGCCCGCCTGTTAGAACAGCCTTCACGCCCGAAGGCCAACCTACCCGGGCGGCCCTGGGTTTTGCCCAAAGCCAGGGTGTACCGGTAGAGGAACTGGTCATCCGCTCTTTGCCCGGAGGGGATTACGTATTCGCGATCAAGAAAGAAAGTGGACGGCCGGCGCTGGAAGCCTTGCCCGGTATACTGACCAGATTAGCAGAGGGACTAAGCTTTCCACGGCCCATGCGTTGGGACGATTCAGAATGGCGCTTCGTCCGTCCTGTGAGGTGGCTTGTGGCTCTTTACGGAAGCGAAGTCGTACCTTGGGAATGGGCTGGGCTTAAGGCCGACAGGTTTACTTACGGCCACCGGTTTCTAGCTCCAGGACCCCATCTTATACCTTCTTCCCGGGATTATTTCCAGATATTAGAGAAGGCTTATGTGATCGTGGACCACCGGCGTCGGCGGCAGCTCATATGGCAGCAGGTACAAAGCCTAGCCTTAAAGGCCAACGGTCGGGTAGAAGAGGACCCGGAACTCCTAGAGGAGATAACCTTCCTAGTAGAGTATCCTACGGCTTTGACCGGGAGGATTGACGAAAAATATCTTAGCCTTCCTGAGGAAGTAGTTACTACACCCATGCGGGGGCACCAGCGTTACTTTCCCGTACGGGACGGCCAGGGGAAGCTGTTACCTGTCTTTATCGCCGTTCATAATGGCACGGAAGCTCATATTGATAACATACGGCCGGGGTATGAAAAGGTTCTTAAAGCCCGGCTGACTGATGCGGTATTCTTTTATCAGGAAGACCGTAAAACTACTCTGGCCAGTAAGGTGCCGAAACTTAAAGAGATACTTTTCCAGGAAAACCTGGGTACCATGTGGGACAAAACCCGGCGTATAAGGCAGCTCTCTTTATATCTAGCACGGGTATTGGACCTGCCGGATAAAATCCACCCTCATGTAGAGCGTACCGCTGAGCTGGCCAAAGCGGATTTAGTTACCAATATGGTTTATGAATTTCCAGAACTCCAGGGGGTTATGGGATATTATTACGCGGCGGAAGATGGTGAGGAGAGGGAAGTTTGTGAAGGAATAAGACAGCATTATTGGCCTCGCTTTTCCGGAGACCGGGTACCGGAAACCCTTACGGGTATGGTGGTAGGTTTGGCTGATCGGCTGGATACTTTGGTGGGCTGTTTTGCCTGCGGCCTTATTCCTACCGGCTCGCAGGATCCCTACGGTCTCCGCCGCCAAGCCCTGGGGGCGGTTACCATGACCGTAGAATTGGGGTTGAAATTCTCCCTGTCCGAGGCCATTTCTGCAGCATACAAAAACTATGTGGAGGAAGGTATAGCGCTTCCCCGGCCTTTGGAGGAAGTGCAAAAAGAACTTATGGACTTTTTCCGGGGAAGAATGGAATATATCTTAAGCGAAAAGGGAGTACGCTATGATGTAATAGATGCTGTTTTAGCTGTGGGATGGGATGATTTGGCCGATTCCTATGCTAAAGCGCGCGATCTGGAAATTTTTCGTCAGGAGGGTGATTTTGCCGCGCTTCATACCGCCTTTACCAGGGCCTTCAACCTAGCCCGCCAGGTTTCCGAGGAGATAAAAACGGTAAACGAGGGCCGCTTAACGGAAGAAGCGGAGAGAAGACTGTACCTGGCCCTTAACGAGACGAGGGAGAAGGTGGAACCCTATTTAGCTCGTGGAGATTATCTTAAGGCGTTAGAAATTTTAAGCTCTTTACAGGGACCTATTGACAATTTCTTCGATAAGGTTCTTGTTATGGCCCCAGACCCTGAAGTTAGGCGCAACCGGATAGCTTTACTCCAAGGGGTAACGAGGCTTGTGCTTAAAGTAGCTGATTTCTCCCGCTTGGTCCCATCATCACAGTGAATCGTTGCCGGCGGGCGATTTGAGGGTGGTGACACCGTGCAACTTTCGCCGCGGCAGGAAAAGATTGTGGAGATTGTCAAGCGCCATGGTCCTATCACCAGCCATCAGATTGCAGAGATGCTAAATTTAACCAGGGCAGCACTACGGCCCGATC
This sequence comes from Thermanaeromonas sp., assembly GCF_021890735.1. Lineage (GTDB taxonomy): Bacteria > Bacillota > DSM-521 > Neomoorellales > Neomoorellaceae > Thermanaeromonas. The sequence goes on along the minus strand of NZ_JAKKUR010000009.1, from coordinate 11,359 downwards.
TGGCCATTTTAACCATGTCCGGGATACTGGAGGCTCGGCCACGGGTTGGATATGTCTACCATGGAAAACCTGCCCAGGCCCTGGTAGCGGAAGAAATAAGAAAAATAAAAGTAGGGGACGTAAAGGGGTTACCTAAGGTCATAAGATACGATGCTTCAGTATATGATGCCATAGTAACATTGTTTTTAGAAGATGTGGGGACGCTTATGGTAGTAGATAGCGAGGGACATTTAGAAGGGGTGGTGTCCCGCAAGGACTTGCTCAAGGCGGCAATAGGCGATACGTCTAATCTTAAGACTATGCCTGTCTCTGTAGTTATGACCCGTATGCCCAATATTATCTGTACTACCCCGGAAGAAAGTGTGCTGACTGCAGCCCAAAAGATAATTGAGCACGAGGTAGATGCCCTACCGGTGGTTCGCCCGGTGGCGGGTAAGGAGAAGAAGCTGGAAGTCATCGGCCGTATCACTAAAACCACCATTACCCGCCTTTTCGTAGAACTGGGCACAGCCGGAAGGTAGAAGGGGGGGCTCCACTATCGGGGTCATATATGTAGTCTCCGATTCCTTAGGTGAAACCGCTGAATATGTAGCCCGCGCAGCAGCTAGCCAGTTTGACGGAAGCGATTTCGACATCCGCCGGATTCCCTATGTAACCGATCCAGAACATTTGGAGGAAATCGTAGCCGCCGCAGCTCAGGAAAAAGGGATTATTGCGTTTACTTTGGTGGTTCCGGAGCTAAAAAAGAGGCTAGTTGAGCTGGCTGCCGAGTATAAAGTGCCCGCAGTAGACTTACTCGGACCCATGCTGGAAGCTATCAAGGCAGTTACGGGCAAATCACCTCGCTTGGAACCGGGGCTTATAAGGAGGTTAGATGAAGAATATTTTCGTAAGATGGAAGCCATAGAGTTTGCCGTTAAATACGATAACGGGAAAGATCCCCGGGGGCTTTTGTATGCTGACCTTGTCGTCATAGGAGTTTCCCGGACCTCCAAGACTCCGGTATGTATGTATCTAGCCCATAAGCGTATACGAGCTGCTAACTTGGCCTTGGTCCCGGAAGTCCCCCTTCCTGAGGAACTTCTGGCCGTTCCCCGGGAGAGGGTAATAGGGCTTACCATTTCTGCCGAAAAGCTTTACCAAATACGCCAAGAGCGTCTTAAAACTCTGGGTTTTTCCGGACGTGCTGACTATGCTACTTTGCCCCGTATCAAACAGGAACTGGCCTATGCTGAAGAAGTTATGCAGCGTTTAGGCTGCCCCGTGATTGACGTTACCAATAAAGCCGTGGAAGACACGGCTGTAAAGATATTAGAAATTTACAATCGGAGGGAGAAGAATGGCAGGTAAAAAGTACATTTACATGTTCTCTGAAGGCCGGGCTGATATGAGAAACTTACTGGGCGGTAAAGGGGCCAACCTTGCCGAAATGACCAACATCGGCCTTCCCGTCCCCCCCGGGATTACCATTACCTGTGAGGCTTGCAATGAGTACAACCGGCTGGGAAAGAAGTTTCCTCCGGGCCTAGAGGAAGAGCTCGCAGAGCGCCTTAAAGAGCTGGAAAGGATAAACGGGAAAAAGCTGGGAGATCCCCAGAACCCCTTGTTGGTTTCTGTCCGTTCCGGTGCACCTGTTTCTATGCCTGGGATGATGGATACCATCCTGAATCTCGGATTAAACGACCAGTCTGTCCAGGGTTTGGCTGCCAATACAGGGGATGAGCGCTTTGCTCTGGACTGCTACCGGCGTTTCATCCAGATGTTTGGGGACGTTGTTTTAGGGATAGAGCACGGCAAATTTGAAGCTATCTTAGAAAAGCATAAGGAGCGTATTGGGGCGAAGTTCGATCACGAGCTTACCCCGGAAGCGCTTAAAGAGGTTATAGCTGAATATAAGGAACTGGTTAAAGCCGAAACCGGCCGGGAGTTTCCGCAGGATCCCCAGGAACAACTCAGAATGGCTATCCGTGCGGTCTTCGACTCTTGGAATAATCCCCGCGCCATTGTGTACCGCAAGATAAATAAGATTCCCGACGACCTGGGTACTGCCGTGAACATCCAAACCATGGTTTTCGGGAATATGGGTTCCACCAGCGGTACCGGTGTAGCTTTTACCCGGAACCCCTCAACGGGAGAAAAGGGCATTTATGGCGAATACCTCCTGAATGCCCAGGGTGAGGATGTCGTTGCCGGTATTCGTACACCCAAACCCATCGCTCAACTTAAAGAAGAGATGCCTGAAACGTACCGGCAGTTCGAGGAGATCTGCGAGCTTTTAGAGAAACACTACCGGGACATGCAGGATATCGAGTTTACCATTGAAAGGGGTAAGCTCTATATCCTTCAAACCCGCGCAGGCAAGCGTACGGCGGCTGCTGCAGTCAAGATAGCTGTGGATATGGTGGAGGAGGGGCTTATCACCAAAGAGGAGGCCATCTTGCGTGTAGATCCGGAACAGGTGGTTCAGCTCCTGCACCGGCGTGTAGATCCTAACGCCAAGGTAGAAGTGATCGCCAAAGGGCTTCCTGCTTCGCCTGGTGCGGCCTGTGGCAAGGTTGTCTTTGATGCTGACGAGGCAGAGAGGTTAGGCCTTGAGGGTGAAAAGGTTATCTTGGTGCGCAACGAAACCACTCCTGATGACATTCACGGTATCGTCCAGGCCCAGGGAGTGTTGACGGCCAGAGGGGGTATGACCAGTCACGCCGCAGTGGTTGCGCGGGGTATGGGCAAGCCGGCGGTGGTCGGTTGCGGGGATATCAGAATCGATGTAGGCGGTAAGAGGTTTTTTGTGAAGGATCTGGAGGTTAAAGAAGGAGATATCATCTCTATCGACGGGGCCACGGGGAACGTGATGCTGGGCGAAGTCCCCCTTATAGAACCCCAGCTTACCGGCGAATTTAAAACCCTGCTCCAGTGGGCTGATGAAGTCCGTCGCTTAAAGGTGCGGGCCAATGCTGATACTCCCGAGGATGCCCGACGCGCTCGCGAGTTCGGTGCGGAAGGCATAGGTCTTTGCCGTACAGAGCATATGTTTATGGCTGTAGACCGGCTTCCAGTTGTTCAACAAATGATCTTGGCAAAGACCAAGGAGGAAAGGGAAGAGGCTTTAGCCAAGCTCTTACCCATGCAGCAAGGAGACTTTTATGAGATCTTGAAGGTAATGGAAGGGCTGCCGGTTACCATCCGTTTACTGGATCCTCCGCTCCATGAGTTTTTACCTAGTTCTGAGGAGCTATTGGTAGAGATCACCAGGTTAGAGGCTACTGGCGGAGATAAGGCGGAGATAGAAGCCAAGCGAGCCCTTTTACGGGAAGTCCGGGCGCGGGAAGAGTTCAATCCTATGCTGGGACACCGGGGTTGCCGTCTAGGCATCACTTATCCTGAGGTCTATGCCATGCAGGCCCGGGCTATCTTCCAGGCGGTAGCTCAGCTTAAAAAGGAAGGCATCAATGTACTACCAGAGGTTGAAATTCCGCTGGTTATTCATGTTAATGAATTGCGCCGCTTACGGCAACTGGTGGAAGAGGTAGCAGAACAAGTTAAGAAGGAGACCGGTGTGGACTTCAAATATAAAGTCGGTACCATGATAGAGATGCCGCGCGCTTGTGCTACAGCGGATGAGATAGCTCAGGAAGCGGAGTTCTTCTCCTTCGGTACCAACGATCTTACCCAGACCACCTTCGGTTTTAGCCGTGATGATGCGGAAGCTAAATTCCTACCCCAATACTTGGAAGAAAAGATACTGAAAGAGAATCCCTTCATGGTTATCGATAGGGATGGGGTAGGTAAGCTGATGAAGATGGGTGTGGAGTTGGGCCGTAAGACTAGACCCACATTGGAGATAGGTATCTGCGGTGAGCACGGAGGCGACCCGAGCTCTGTAGAATTCTGCCACCAGATAGGTCTGGATTACGTAAGCTGCTCGCCCTTCCGTGTTCCAGTAGCCCGTCTGGCCGCGGCTCAGGCTGCCCTTAAGGAGAAAAGAGGACAAGTTTTAGAGCGGGATGTTTAAAAGCATTTAAATAAAGAGGATACCGGTTCTGGCACTAGCCGGAAGCGGTATCCTCTACTTCTTACCTCCAGGTTTCCTCGCTGAAGAGCTGGAGGCCCTGCCTAAGCAGTAAAGCGGCGGTTACCCCGCAACCCGACCTGGTACAGCCACTAAAGGTGCCGTCGTACACGGTTCGGGTTCCACAGGAGGGGCTCCTTTCTTTAAGAATAGCCACTTTGGCACCCAGGGTTCGGGCCAGCTCTGCCGTAGCCTGGGCACCCTTAAGAAATGCCTCCGTAACGTCGCGGCCTTCCTTATCTACAACCCGCGCCCGGCCCTCCAGGACGTCGAAACCATCGCCACCCTGTATTTCCGCCGGGGGACGCGGTACGGGTAGGCCTCCTAATTTTTCCGGGCATACAGGTATGGCCTGGAACCGTGTCACAAGATCTTTAATCTGAGGTACCAGGTTGGAACTCCCATCGTACCTGCAGTGATACCCCGCAAGGCAAGCGCTTACGAGAATACAAGGCCGGTTTTCCATAGATGTATCCCCGCTTGATTAAAAAAGTGTTTTTCCTAATTTTATCTTTAAGCATTTTCCCCAACAAGTATGACCGGTACCACTTTCTTAAACATTTTAGAGCAAGGGGGCATACACTATTATGGCCCAGTGTGTTAATATAGCCGAAAACAAGAAACTATGTACCTGTACTTATGAACCTTGTCCTCGAAAAGGGAACTGTTGTGCTTGCCTTCAGTACCACCGCAAGTATGGTGAACTTCCGGGGTGCCTATTTCCACCGGAAGTAGAGCGAACCTACGACCGCAGTGTAGAGCGCTTCGTAGCTTGCTTCAGCCGGACCAGGTAGTTATACTTACGGTTAGCTCTTTCTAGCGTTGGTTGTCGTAACTGGTCGCAAATTGAGGTGCTATTTATGAAACCGCTTAAGGAAGTGGTCATATATACTGATGGAGCTTGTAGTGGAAATCCCGGACCGGGGGGCTGGGCAGCTGTCCTACTCTATGGGGGGCACCGTAAAGAGCTTTCCGGAGCCGCAGCAGTTACAACGAATCAGCGTATGGAACTTACAGCTGCTTTGGAAGCCTTGAAGGCCCTGAAAGAACCCTGCCGGGTAAAACTTTACAGCGACAGTGCTTATTTGGTAAACGCTTTTCGAGAAGGGTGGATAAAAAGGTGGCAGGCAAACGGCTGGCGGACAGCCAAAAAAGAGCCAGTGGAAAACCAAGATTTGTGGCAGGAACTGTTGAGGGTGGCTTCCCAGCACCAGATAGAATGGGTAAAAGTGACCGGCCATAGTGATAGCAAAGAGAACAACCGGTGTGATGAGCTGGCCCGGGCGGCCATTTCCAACCTCCTTAAGAAGGAAAAAGCTACTTAGACGTCGAACCTTTTTCAAAAGCAAAGATGAGGGTGGCTTAAATGCTAATCGTAGGTATTAACGGGAGCCCGAGAAAAGCAGGAAGTACAGCCTTTCTCGTCCAGGAGGGGCTAAAAGCGGCTTCCTCGAAAGGAGCCCAAACCGTGCTCATCCATGTCGCCGATGTTCTGGCCGATCAAAAACAGCCGTTTTGTACACACTGTAGTTCTCCTTGCCAAGGGCTGTGTTTCCGGGGCAAGCGTTTAGAAGAAGCTTATAGTTTGCTGCGCCAGGCCGACGGTATACTTTTAGGTAGCCCGGTGTACTTTGGGACTGTTTCTGCCCAACTAAAAGCTTTTTGGGATAAGAGCCGCCTTCTGCGTAAAGAGAAGGCCTTGTTAAATGTAGTAGGTGCTGCTGTAGCCGTGGGTGGTAGCCGTTTCGGAGGGCAAGAGACTACGCTGAAAGCCTTATTCGATATGATGTTAGTGCAAGGTATGATGATAATAGGAGATGGCTACCAGGATCATGATTGCGGTCACCACGGGGGTTGTAGCCAAGCTCCTGCTGTAGAGGACGAATTTGCTAGGGAGCGAGTAAGGATTTTAGGCTTACGCTTGGCTGAGGTGGCTGCTGCCACCATGTCCCTTCGCCGGAGAAAACTGTAAAAAGTAAGTTGGGGGTCACGGGCGGATGGGGTTGCTCCTGCGAGAAGAAGCTGAGCGCCTGGAAAGGGAATTGTTATCTCCTTTTGCATCTTTAAGCAGCCGTACCCGGGGCCGGGACCGACCTGAGGAGCCGTGTAAAGTACGTACAGAATTTCAAAGGGATAGGGACAGGATCATCCATTCCAAAGCTTTCCGTCGCCTGAAACATAAGACCCAGGTTTTTATAGCTCCGGAGGGCGATCATTACCGTACCCGCCTTACCCACACTTTAGAAGTTGCCCAGATAGCGCGCACCATCGCTCGTGCTTTACGTCTTAATGAAGACTTGACAGAAGCCATAGCTTTAGGTCATGATCTAGGACACACCCCTTTTGGCCACGCAGGGGAAGAAGCTTTGAACGAAGTTGTACCTGGAGGTTTCAAGCACAACGAGCAGAGTTTGCGGGTAGTGGATGTTTTAGAAGGGGAAGGGGGGCTCAACCTTACCTGGGAAGTGCGGGACGGCATTGCCCACCATACCGGCCCGGTCAAGCCGCAGACGTTAGAAGGGCAAGTGATCTGTTACGCTGACCGTATTGCCTATATCAACCACGATATAGATGATGCTTTGCGTGCAGGGATAATAACTTTAGAAGACCTTCCGCAGGAGTGTTTAGAGGTCCTGGGCTACGAACACCGCCAGCGCATCAACACCATGGTCTTGGATGTTATTGAGAACAGTTGGGGTAAAAATTATATAACCATGAGCTCGCAAGTTCAGCAAGCTACAGATACTTTGCGAGCTTTTCTTTTTAAACACGTATATATAGGCTCACGGGCCAAGGCAGAGGAAGGCAAAGCGAAGAGGATGCTAAAAGAGCTTTATCATTTTTACTTGGAACATCCCGAATACCTTCCCCCACCTAAAAGACCGGAGGATGATTTGCACCGCCGGGCATGTGATTATATCGCTGGAATGACCGACCGTTACGCTATTATACAGTACCAGAAGTTGTTCGTACCTAGCGGTTTTCCCTTATAAACACAAGAAAAAATAATGGGAAGGTACCTGGGAAATCTCTTCGCTCGTCAGGCTATCCGGCACTTGACGAAGGCGCCGGCAGGATTTCCCGTAAGTACCTTCCAAGCGTATTATAACCGGTGAACCCCATATTTTATACTATAGACCCTAATTTTTTTATTGTCGGGTTTTAAAATAAGGCTCGAAAAGGGGAAGAAGGACCCCTTTATAAATGACGTATAGAGTGCTTCCCCCGAGGAGCACTATCAACAAAAAGGCAATAAATTTACCCACCCAAACTCACCTCAATTTTTATTATGGCCCGGCAGATGCGGAGCTAAACTTAAAGGTGAGGTATATTATGGTAAATAGTTACAAATAATAGATTAGGTCAATATTCCTTACAAAAAAAGAGGATATTTGCCTTCAATGGCGAATACAATAAAAACATTTGGGTCGCAAGACTGGTAAGGGGGCATCATTTTTGTCGGCCGCCCTGCGGGAGGAACTCATTGAAGAGATTAAGGCTAGGGTAGATATTGTAGATTTGATAAGTGAATATGTGCCCTTGAAAAGACGGGGTCAGAATTATGTAGGTTTGTGCCCTTTTCATACCGAAAAAACCCCCTCTTTTACTGTTAGCCCGGGCAAGCAGTTGTTTTATTGTTTCGGGTGCGGGGTAGGGGGCGATGCCTTTACCTTTTTAATGAAACGTGAAGGCTTAAGCTTTACCGAAGCCTTAAGACGGTTAGCTGAGCGTGCAGGTATAAGCCTGGATGAAAAGGAAGGAGCTACTGTCTTTGGGTTCCGCCGGGAAAAAGAAAGACTTTATCAGATCGGTGCCCTAGCCGCGAGATTTTATCACCTCATCCTCCTTCGTCATCCTTCCGCGGCCAAGGCCAGGGAATACCTCCGATATAGGAGAGTAAGCCCGGAAGCCGTCAAAGTGTTTGAGCTGGGATATGCACCGGACAGTCCCAGGGCTTTAGTGGATTACCTTAGACGCCATGGATTTCACCCGCGTGAGATAGCCCTAGCCGGGCTCGCAGCCTCCAGAGCTCCGGAAGGCAGCTTTGACCGCTTTCGTAGGCGGCTGATGTTTCCGGTAAAGGATGCCTCCGGCAGGGTGGTCGGTTTTGGCGGCCGATCTTTAGATAATAGCGAGCCGAAATATCTAAACACCCCCGAGACACCGCTGTTCCGCAAGGGTCATCATCTCTACGGGTTGCACCTGGCCGCACCCGGTATTAGGCGCCAGGGCAGGGCGGTGGTAGTGGAAGGATACCTGGATGCTGTCTCGGCCTGGCAGCACGGTATCGATAATGTGGTGGCTACCTTAGGGACTTCTTTAACTGCAGAACAGGCCCGAGAGCTTAAACGATACACAGAAGAAGTTGTTATAGCTTACGATGCAGACGCTGCTGGAAGGGCAGCAGCCTTACGGGTTCTCGAGATCCTGGCGGAAATGGGGTTGAGGGTGCGTGTGCTCCCCTTACCAGAAGGGAAGGATCCTGATGAGTTTTTACAGGACCACGGTGGGCAAGCCTTTCGGCAACTCATAGAGGAAGCTCCACCCTGGTTGGTTTATATAATTGAGGAGACCATCCGGTTCCATGATTTAGCAGATCCCAACGAATGTGTAAAGGCGGTCCAGAAAGTGATACCTTATCTAGCTAAGATAGAAGATGCTGTGGAACTGGATAACTATGTCCGTTTTTTAAGCAGACGCACTGGCCAATTAGAAAGTGCCATCTATGAAGAGATCCATAAATTCCGGCGCCGCGAAAAGAGAAAACCCAGGCGCTTTATACCGACGGATAATATTCAGAACACCCAGCGCATAGCGGACACTACTTTCCAAGGCCCAGAAATCTATCTTTTATACGCTTATCTGGCCGATGAAAGATGGGCTAAGCACATTGAGGCTTCTTTAGGAACGGATTTTTGGAGCTTGCCGGAGGCAGGTATTATAGCAACCACAGCTCGGGAGTTAAGGCAGGAATATCCATGCTTAGAAGGAGAGGATTTCCAGGATAAGCTAAGTAGGAGGCTACCCCCAGATGCCCTTCCTTTACTTGCACGGGTAATGTTGAAGGAAGGACAAGAACCCCTAGAGTCCAAAGCCCTCGAAGAGGCTATAAAATCTATACAGCTAAAAAAGTGGGAGGAAGAAATTCGAGCTTGCCGCCGAAGTTTGGGTTTGGCCGAAACAGCTGGCCGGGAAGATGAAGTTAAAAAGTTGCAGGCCAGAATATTGGACCTGGCTAGGAATATAAAAAATCTAAAGATAGGAAGGGGGGAGAATTGATGAAGGAAGAAACACAGAAATACCAGGAGTTAGTGAAGGAGCTAATTGAGAAGGGGAAAAAACGTGGTTCTCTAACTTACCAGGAGATAATGGATACCCTACAGTCCGTGGAGCTCACTCCAGAACAGATAGATGACATTTATGAACAACTACACCAAATGGGTATCGAAGTTATCCCGGAGGCAGCAGAACTAGAGGCCCTAGAAAGAGAGAGCGGTGCTCCGGTAGAGGAGGATATTGACCTTTCGATTCCGGAAGGCGTGGGAATAGACGATCCGGTACGTATGTACCTGAAGGAGATCGGCCGTATTCCCTTGCTTACGCCTGAAGAAGAGATTGAACTTGCCAAACGTATGGAACAGGGGGACGAGGAGGCGAAGCGCAGGCTGATAGAGGCTAATTTGCGCCTGGTCGTCAGCATTGCTAAGCGCTATGTTGGTCGCGGTATGCTTTTTTTGGACCTGATCCAGGAAGGTAATCTGGGATTGATAAAGGCTGTGGAAAAATTTGACTATCGAAAGGGATATAAATTCAGCACTTATGCTACCTGGTGGATCCGGCAAGCTATCACCCGTGCTATTGCCGACCAGGCGCGTACCATCAGGATACCTGTACACATGGTAGAAACTATTAATAAATTGATCCGCGTTTCACGTAATCTCCTTCAGGAATTGGGCCGCGAACCCACTCCGGAAGAGATCGCTAAGGAAATGGATATTCCTGTAGAGCGGGTCCGGGAAATTATGAAGATAGCTCAGGAACCCGTCTCCTTGGAGACGCCCATAGGAGAGGAGGAAGACAGCCATTTAGGCGATTTCATCGAGGATGAGGATGCGCTAGCTCCGGCAGATGCAGCATCTTATATGCTTTTGCGGGAGCAATTAGAAGAAGTACTAGAGTCCTTGACCCCGCGGGAGAGGAAGGTTCTGCGCTTACGTTTTGGCCTTGATGACGGGCGCTCCCGTACTCTGGAAGAAGTTGGGCAGGAGTTCGGGGTTACACGGGAACGTATACGCCAAATAGAGGCTAAAGCACTACGCAAGTTGCGCCATCCCAGCCGTAGCAAAAAACTGAAAGATTACTTGGAGTAGGAACTTAAATCCAAAAGCACTTAAGGTATGCTAGCTCATCCGAAGTTCAGCTAGCCGGTTTTATAAAAAGCAGAGTTGAGAGGGCGCGGGGGGTTGACCGAACTTCCCCTATTGCGTATAATATCAATAGCAGCTTTCCTCGGTAGCTCAATGGTAGAGCGCCCGGCTGTTAACCGGGTGGTTGCAGGTTCGAGTCCTGCCCGGGGAGCCAATAAGGGCCCATAGCTCAACGGCAGAGCAGCGGACTCATAATCCGTTGGTTCTAGGTTCGAATCCTAGTGGGCCCACCACAAGAAAAATCAAGGGTTTGCGGGTTAGTTAAAACTTCCAAAAGGCACTTAAAACCGCAAATCCGTTGTTCATGAAAAAGCCTCCTACCGGCCAAAAGCGGAAGGGAGGCTTAAACTTTTTTATGCAGGTCCTAAGGCTTAACCCGGCACCCACCACATGGCAGGAGGCACTGGTGGAGGTTAGCCCTGTGCAGTGAGTTAGCCAGTGGCAAGGTATAGTTGTACATACGCCCAGAGGTGGCTAATACACTTACCTGCCTTAATTTTTTCCATAGGAAGGAGAAACGGGGGCTTCTGGAGAAATATATTTGTGAAAAGGCGAATTATCTTTCCGGTCAAGACTAAGACAATGCACCTTAATCTATACCTGGAAAGGAGGAAGGTCGAAATTATGATCACTTACGTTTAAAAATACCAACGCTAAGAGGGAAGAGCAGCATTTACCGTAATCTTGACGTAAGAAGAAAACTTAATCCATAATAGGAAGGGTGCAGGGTTTAAAACATCCAAAGCTTTAGGGAGATATAAGGAGAGATAAAAGATGAGCAGGTTAGGCAACTTTTATAATCCCTCCTCGGTCGCAGTAATCGGCGCATCGAAAACGCCGGGCAAAGTAGGCCATTCAGTAG
>NZ_JAKKUR010000031.1 GCF_021890735.1 Thermanaeromonas sp. | reverse complement strand
ATGGCTCCTGCTGCCGTGGACACGTTGGTTCGCCATTTTCAAGATACCGGGCGGACCCCCGATGATTATGACTTGATTATAACTGGCGACCTGGGCCGGGTAGGCAGGGAGTTAGCCTTAAAACTTGCCTCACAAAACGGCTACAATCTAGGGGAAAAATATACCGACTGCGGCCTCTTAATCTATGATTCCGAAAGGCAGGGGACCCATGCGGGCGGAAGCGGGTGCGCCTGCTCCGCGGTAGTATTCGCCGGGCATCTCATGGGCAAGCTTAACGACGGTACCTACAAACGTATACTGGGCATAGGGACCGGTGCCCTTTTGAGCCCCACCTCTACTTACCAGGGAGAATCCATCCCGAGCATTGGGCACGCCGTAGTGATAGAAAGACCATAGCTTGCCTGACCCGAAACTTATCTCCACTGCGCAACAATATGAGGCTAAAGAAACCGGAAAAATTCGAGGTGAAAGGGGAAGCTGCTTTGAGTGTACTCCTGGCTTTCTTAGTGGGTGGAATCATCTGCCTGATAGGCCAGCTCATTATGGATTTAACGCCCTACAAGGTTACCCCCGCCCATGTCCTTGTCGGATTTGTTACCGGAGGAGCTGTCTTAAGCGCGTTGGGGCTGTACCAACCGCTCGTGCAGATAGGCGGAGCCGGGGCCACCATACCTTTAAGCGGCTTCGGACATCTCTTAGCCCAGGGAGCTTTAGCTGCAGTTAAGACCAAGGGATTCCTAGGTGCTTTTTCGGGAGGCCTGCAGATGACGGCCGTGGGCCTTACAGCCGCGATACTGTTCGGATATTTGATGGCCGTTATCTTTAACCCGCGGGGTTAACAGATGAATAATAATTTAGGAGGATAACTTAAATGGCTATAACCGGGGAAGAAGCAAAGGTAGAAAAAAACCTGGAAGCTAACGTAGAGTGGCTAAACAAGGAGCTGGGGGTTAAAGAAAGCTTTGATGTTATCCGGCATGACATTATGTTTGCCGGCCGCCGGGCCAGCCTATTTTACATTGACGGTTTCATTAAAGATGATATCATGTTATACATACTGAGGCGCCTGTCAGAATTAGCAAGGGAAGAGCTGGCGCCTTCTCCTTTTAAGAAAACCCTGGAACAATATATCAACTATATAGAAGTTGACACGTTGGGAGACTTGCACCAGGTAGTAGACAAGGTTCTGGCCGGGGAGCTGGCCCTGGTGGTGGATGGGTTCGAAGAAGTGATAATGATAGATGCCCGCCGATACCCCGTCCGGAATCCCGAGGAGCCTGATCTTGAACGGGTGGTGAGGGGGTCCCGGGATGGCTTCGTAGAAACCCTGCTATCCAACACCAACCTTCTTCGCCGGCGGATACGCGATCCGCGGTTAAGAATAGAAATTCTCCAAGCCGGTAGCCGTTCCAAGACCGATATAGCAGTAGTTTACATTAAAGATATAGCTCACCCAGGATTGGTGGAAAGGGTAAAGAAAAGAATCAAGGCCATCAAAATAGATGGCCTGCCCATGGCGGAAAAATCGGTAGAAGAACTTATCACTCCGGGAAATTGGTGGAACCCCTTTCCCCGCGTAAGATATACGGAAAGGCCGGACGTAGCTGCTGTTCATCTCTTGGAAGGTCACGTCCTGGTTATGGTAGACACATCTCCCAGCGCCATGATCATCCCTGCCACCCTTTTCCATCATCTACAGCATGCCGAGGAATATAGGCAGGCTCCTTTAGTAGGAGCTTTCTTGCGCTGGGTGCGCTTTCTGGGCGTGCTGGTTTCTGTGTTTCTTCCTCCCGTCTGGCTGCTTTTAGCCTTAAACCGCAGCCTTATCCCTCCGGGCCTGGAATGGCTGGGGCCCAAGAAGATTGCGGCCGTTCCCCTTATGTGGCAGTTTCTCCTTGCCGAAGGAGGTATAGATCTTTTACGCATGGCGGCCATACATACTCCCACGGCGTTGGCCACCGCCTTAGGCCTTATAGCTGCCATACTCATAGGGGAAGTAGCCATCGCCGTGGGGCTTTTTAACCCGGAGATTATTCTTTATATGGCCGTGGCTGCCATAGGTATATTCGCTACCCCAAGTTATGAGTTAGGTATGGCCAACACATTGGTACGCATAGCAGCCCTTTTGGCCGTAGGTTTTTGGGGGCTTCCCGGACTGCTAATGGTCCTGATTGGCACCTTTTTGCTTTTGGCGACCACCAAATCCTTTGGTGTGCCCTACCTTTGGCCTTTACTGCCTTGGGACTGGCGATCGCTCAAAACCATTTTAATAAGATCCCCGGTACCTTTGCAAAACTTACGGCCCCCCGCCCTCCATCCCCTTGACGAGGACCGGCAGCCCGCACCGGCCTACAAGCCCTTCTTACGCGAAGGCGGGGCAAGCCTGGAAGAGCGGGTAAGCCGGAGAACATCGCCCCAAGACCAGGATAGCTCACGAGGCAACGGTTAACCTTCCCGGCTGGCCGCTGCTTCCGGAATTTCAAGATGTGCGGCTAGAAGGTTGAGCAAGTACTTCCGGAAAGGTTCGGCCAGGTCCGGGCGCTCCAGGGCGAACTCTACAGTTGCCTGTAAGAAACCCAGTTTATCGCCTACATCATAACGCCGGCCCACAAAGCGGTAAGCATACACGCGGCCCTCACGGGCTAAAATATTCAACGCATCGGTTAGCTGGATTTCTCCCCCGGCCCCCGGAGGAAGGTCGGCCAGGATGGGGAAGACCTCAGGAAGCAATATATAGCGGCCGATTACGGCCAGGTTGGAAGGCGCATCCTGGGGATCAGGTTTTTCTACCAAGCCTTTGACGCGGAAGAGACCGTTGTCAGTATTTCCAACGGGCTCTACAATACCGTAACGCTTTACCTCCTCCTTAGGCACTTCCTGGACCGCCACAATAGCTTGACCCACTTCGTTATAGGCCTGTATCATTTGCTTTAAACAAGGAATATCATTCACAATTATATCGTCTCCTAGGAGTACCGCGAAGGGTTCTTCACCTACGAACTGGCGGGCGCAAAGTACTGCGTGCCCGAGGCCGAGCTGCTCTTTTTGCCTGATATAATGTATATCGGCCAGGTTGGCTACTTGCTCTACCACCTCTAACATTTCAAGATTGTTTTTCTCCCTTAACAGGGTAGAAAGCTCCACAGATAAATCGAAATGGTCCTCAATAGCCCGTTTGTGCTTACCCGTAATTATTAAAAGGGAAGTGACTCCTGAGTGTACCGCTTCCTCTACAATATACTGAATAGCCGGCTTATCTACTATAGGAAGCATTTCCTTCGGCTGGGCTTTTGTAGCCGGCAAAAAGCGCGTACCCCAACCTGCAGCGGGAATAACCGCTTTACGAATGGGAAGCACCTTCTCTACCTCCTTTTCCTGAAAATGGGTTAGGGTTCACTGCAAGAGCTGGGTCAAGAAATCTTCTACCGCAGCCGGCGACGGCAAGTAATAGTCAGCCAGCGTGGGGCGTTTCTCTCCCACCAGTATGGTCAAACCCCGTCCTTTAAGGGTACGAAAGGCATCTTCATCAGTCAAGTCATCACCCAAAAATACAGGGAAGGCAGAGGGGAAAAGGTTTAAAAAATATTCTACAGCTATACCTTTGTGGATACCCCTGATACGTACCTCTATCACTTTATTACCCTTAAGGTATTCCAACTGGTAGGCCTGGACAAGGGGCTGTGTAGAACGGATAAAAGTTTCCACTGTTTCTTTAGCCTCTCCAGGCTTAGCCTGGCGGAAGTGTAAGGCTATGGATTCCTCCTTGTCTTCTACCCAGAAACCTGGAATCCTGGATGCTAACTCTTGTGCAAGGGCACGGATCTCCTCCCAGATGCCTGGAGGAGGGCCCGGAGGGCCCAGTTTAACCTTCAAACGGGGGCCTCCGGCGCTTTGCGCCGGGTGTAAAATTTCCCGGCCGTGCAACCCGGAAAGGAAAAGGTAAGATACAGGAAGGAGGGCGGCCAGCTCCTCCGCCCTACGACCGCTTATTATAGCCACACGTTTTTTTGTATCCCGGCTCAAGCAGCTCAATAGATTAAGGAGCTTTAAAGAAGGCCGAGCATCTTGAGGCTTAGGTGCCAGGGGTACTAGGGTCCCATCGTAATCAAGCATCAATAAAACTTGTGGACGGGAGCGTACTGAAGCTGCTAACGCGCAAATGTCGGCGTACTGCATCTTCTTCTTTTACCTCGCGTTCCTGGAGGGCTCGCTGGAAGTTGGCCAGCCACCAGCGCACATCGAAGCGCCGGACCTGCTCCTGCAATTTTCTTAAGCGCTGTTTTTGCTGCGATACAGGCATAGCCAAGGCAGCCTTAAGGGCCACTACTGTTCCTTCAATATCGTAAGGATTAATTATCACCGCTTCTTTGAGGTCCCGGGCCGCGCCGGCAAAACGGCTTAAGATTAGGACACCCGTGCCGTCTACCCGGCTGGCCACATACTCTTTGGCTACCAGATTTAAGCCGTCTCTCAGTGGTGTAACCATCATAATATCAGCAGCCAAGTAATAGGATACCAGCTCCTGGCGGGGTATCCCTCGCCAGAAATAATGTACCGGGCGGTAGTTACCTTCGCTAAACCGGCCATTTATACGTCCCACCGCTTCCTCCACCTGGCTCCGGAGCTGCTGGTAGGCAGGTACGGCAGTGCGGCTGGGTACGGCGATCTGCAGGAGAGATACCCGGCCCCGCCATTCAGGAGCTTCCTCCAGGAAACGCTCGAAGGCCAGTAGCCGTTCCAGAATACCTTTAGTGTAGTCAAGCCTTTCTACCGCCAGCGCTATGCGTTCTGTACCGATCTGGCGGCGTAGCTCTTCAGCCTGTTTCCGTATCTTAGGGTCGCAAGCCAGTTTTTGAAAGGCTTCGTAGTCAATACCCATGGGCCAGGCCGGGGTGAATATCTTCCGGCCCTGCCACCTTATGGTAAAGGTGTTGTAATCTACGGGGGCTTCAAGGAGCTTATTTACCGCGTGCAGGAAGTTATAGCTATAATCCGGCAGGTGGAAACCTATTACATCGCTTCCCAGAAGGCCACGGAGTATAGCCCGGGCCCAGGGTAGGGTGGCGAAGAGGTCATAATGGGGGAAGGGAATATGCCAAAAGAAAGCTTGCTTTAGTCCTGGTTTATGACGCCTGATAATACCCGGTACTAGGGCGAGATGATAATCATTAACCCACACAATATCTTGGGGGCCGGTTTCAGCTAAAGCGGCCAGGGCAAACTTAAAGTTCACCTGGCGGTAGGCTAACCACTCCGAGTTACTGTAGCGGCACTTTTCTAGGAAGTAGTGGCACAAAGGCCAGAGGGCGCCGTTGGTAAACCCGTGGTAGTAACGGCGGATCTCATCTCCGGTAAGAGGTACCTCGCAGAACAGGTAGGCGGGGTTCTCCGGTGGCACATTAAGCCTTACTCCAGGGGTTTCTGGGGCGGCTGCTTCCCGGCCGCCCCAGGCCACCCAAACCCCTCCTTTTTCTTTAAGGACAGGTTCAACAGCCGAAACCAACCCGCTTATGGCTGGTACCGCCTCAATTTTGCCGTCTATCTCCTTAAGGGTATACGAACCCCGGTTAGATACCAGGACTATCTTCGGTTCCTTAAGCATAAGCGCAAGCCCCCCCTCTACCTTTACCAGTTGCTAGCCTGCTTGAAGCAGGACAGCGCTTCCTGGTAAACCTCCAGGGTGGCTCTAGTCATGGTATCCACCGTGAAGTGTTGCTCTACGTGACGGCGTCCGTTACGTCCAAGGATGGTTGCAACGCCAGGGTTACGAAGGAGGAAGGTGATATAACGGGCTAGTTCCCGGTAGTCGCCTATGCTTGCTAGGAAACCGTTGAAGCCAGGCCGTACAACCTCGGGCATTCCTCCCGCCCGGCTTACGATGATGGGTTTAGCAGTGGCCATGGCTTCCAACATGACCAAACCGAAGGGTTCCTGGAATATAGAGGGGTAAAGGCATACTTCGGCCACTTTATAGATTTCTGGCATCTCTGACCAGGGGAAAAAGCGGATAAAAACGTGATCTTTGAGGTCCAACTCTTCTATAAGTTGGTACATGTAGGCTACTTCCGCGGGCTGTTTTTGACCCCAGTCTACCGTATTCGTGGTTCCAGCCAATACCAGAATAACATCCGGAACTTCCCGGCGGACGAGGTCGAGGGCACGGATACTTAAATCGCAACCTTTAGCCTTGCTCATACGGGCTGGATGGAATATTACACGCCGGCCGCGTAAATTTGGGTAGGTTTGCAGGGCTTTTTGCACTTCTGAAGCAGTGGGGGGATGGAATACCTGCGTGTCAATACCATGGTGCACTACATGTATGCGCTCAGGCGGGTATCCGTTTACCATCAGCTCCTGGCGTATGTAGTGGCTAACGGCGATTACTCTATCCCACCCGCAGGCAAGAGTATTCATTTTCTCCCATAACTCATCTTCCCACACGTTGTGGGCGGTAAGGATCAGGGGCCAGCCATGGCGCTGGCAGATCTCCTGTAGTGCCTTAGCATGGACGTAACTAAAATAATGCATATTATGGGCATGTACTATATCCGGCCGGAAATCCAAAAGGAAGCTTTCCAGTACTTGCCGGATCTCTTGGGCTCTGCTTTCTATAATTTCAGGGTTCAAGGAGTTAAGATCTAGCAGAGGAGAGCGCCGGATAGCCACTCCTCGCCAGGTTTCCTGGTCAGCAGTATCAGGAGCCGTGGCCGTAAGCAAGCTGACCGTATGACCAAGCTGTACCAACCGTGGGCAAAGGAGGGCCAGATGCGACTCCACCCCGCCGATTATAGGGGGGAAGGCCCAGTGTACCATGGCAATACGCATATGCTATTCCTCCCCCTTTATGGAATAAGTTAACACTTTAATTATAATCCAGGAGCACAATGAAAGTCAAGGAAAGGCAGGACCCGCCCTTTCAGGCCTCGATGATGACCCTCACATTGCCCTCCTTTCTTAATACGTGGCAGAAGACTTGCCCTTCCTTTTCCTCAAAGGCTAGATCGATGCGGCTCTGTCCCACTAAGAGATTCCGCACTTCTAGCTTCTTGGCTCCTGGTAAGAGAAGTGGCCGATTAATATATATGGTGTTATCCCGGCAATCTAAACCTAGCAAACTTTGTAAAAAAGAAAAAAGGCTACCTACAGCCCAGGCTTGCGGGTCGCAAGCTATGGGGTAGCGGACGGGTCCTGTTAAACCCCGGCGGGTGAAGCCGCAGAAGAGTTCCGGCCAGCGGTTATAAGAAAAGAAGGCACTGGCCTCGAAAAGCCCGGAGGCCAATTTCTTAAGCTCATGCAGGCAGTTGTAGCGCCTCATACCAGAAGCTATAATGGCATTATCGTGGGGCCATACGGAGCCGTTATGATAACTCATTGGATTGTAGGCTTTTTCCTTCTTGCTCATGGTGCGGATGCCCCAGCCGGAATAGAAATCTTCGGCTAAAAGCCTGCTTGCCACCCGGCGGGCCTGCTCAGGGGATAAAATGCCTGTAAACAATGCGTGGCCACCGTTCGAAACTAAAGTCGTTACGGGTTTTTTATGTCCATCCAGGGCGAAGACGAGATATCCTTCGTCTTCCAGCCAAAAATCACGTATAAACTTCTCCCTTAACTTAGTAGACCGCCGGATGAGGTTGGCGGCTGTTACACCGTCTCCTAACTGCTTAAAAAGGAAGGCCGCCTCATTTAGGGCCAGGTAATAATAAGCTTGTACCTCAACCAAGGCTATGGGTCCAGGCGGTATGTTTCCCTCAGGGTCTACTACGGCATCCCAGGAATCCTTCCACCCTTGATTGGTGAGGCCGGCGGGAGATTCCCGCAGGTACTCCAGATACCCATCGCTGTCCAAGTCTCCGTACCAAGTGCACCAGTAAAGGCAGCGGCGTAAAGGCTCGGTCATTTCCTCCAGCAATTCCTTATCTAAAGTCCAGCGGTAAGTAGCTCCTAGAAGAATGATGAACCAGAGGGTAGAATCAATAGACCCGTAGTAAGGGCTGTGGGGAACCTCCCCGCATTTGGTCATCTCTCCCCGGCGCAGTTCATGGAATATCTTTCCCGGCCTTTCCTCCCGCCACCGGTCCAGGCGCCTCCCCTGGTAGCGGGCTAAAAAGCGGAGGGTATCCTTAGCTATATTAGGATTAAGGATCAGGGTTTGCCAGGAAGTAATAAGGGAGTCACGGCCGAAGGGCGCCGCATACCAGGGGATACCTGCATCCAATATCCTTCCTTCCCCCGGGTAGTCGGTTTGGAGCGCGGCCAGGTCAGTTACCGCTGTTTGCAACATGTTATTTAAAGAAGTGTTATCCGTATAAACCTGCGTACACTCGCGCTCCCACTGGTGGTAGCGGCCGGCCAGCATGATGGTGGCGGCCGAAAAACTCGTACTTATGTGGTCGGGATTTTCCACAATATCCCTGTCCAGGTCGATGCGTAGGTGAAGGTATATCTTCTTTTGAGGGGGTAAGGTTAAGATATAGCGGACCCGTGCGCGTCCGGGCTCAGCCTTTATCTCGTTGGGAGCTGGATCCAGGGAAATGGCTGTAGTGCGTATTTGGCCGTCTAGCCCCCTGTAAGCCAGCTTAATCCCCCAGCGCTTAACTTCGGGGCTTAAAAGTTCACCCCGGCGCTTTCTTATTGTTCCCCGGACTTCAAAGATGTCCCGGTAGTCGGCTCCGAAGATCATATCCAGGGAAACGGTTAAAGGAAACGAATTGAAGTTTATAAGCCGCAAGCGCTGATAGAAAGCATCCTTGATAATCCTCAGCAGGCGCAGGTGCACGGTATGAAGGCGTACCACCTGCCCTGAGGGCAGGGTGAACTCCGGATTGGTGAGCTCTATCTGTGCGAAGTGGCTATCCCGGATGGCAGAAGAAAGATAAATGGGTTTTAACCCGTGAAGATAAAGTTCCAGGCAATCCAGGTATCTGGTGTCGGCGTGGTAGAGCCCTAAGGAGCCCAAACTCCGTCCGGTAATTTCTCCGGTGGGTAGGGAAACCAGGAAGATATTACCTTCTTTTAATACTTCTGTGACCGGTTCGATCTCGCAAGGAGCTATCCTTAAATCCAGATGCGGTTCTCCCACTCGGAAACCTCCTTCCACCAATACTGTTTCCATAAATTTCGACGGTATAAGGTGGTTTCCTGCCAAAGCTACTTTCCTTTTCTGGACAGAAGTCCCTCAGTGGGTTAAAATGTAGATATACTCGGGAAAGGAGAACTGGTGGATGCAGCTGCGCGGCACCATGCGTATCAATGAACGAGGTCATCTCGAGATCGGGGGCTGCGATGTCGTAGATTTAGCCCGGGAGTTTGAAACGCCTTTATACATTTTTGATGAAGACCTTATCCGGGCCAACTGCCGCAAGTTTAAACAAGCTTTTGTTCAGAAGTATGGTAACGCAGAAGTAATTTATGCGGGTAAGGCCTTTTTAACTACCGCTATCTGCCGCATAATAGCCCAAGAGGGATTGGGTTTAGATGTGGTATCTGGTGGCGAGCTGTACACAGCTCTTAAGGCCGGCTTTCCTCCCTCCCGCATTTACTTTCACGGTAACAACAAAAGCAGGCAAGAACTGTTGCTGGCACTGGAAGCCGGAGTAGGCCGGGTGGTGGTGGATAACTTCCTGGAACTCGAAACCTTAAACCGCCTAGCCGTTGAAAGGGGGCAGAGGGTGCCCGTACTTTTGCGGGTCACCCCCGGCATAGAAGCACATACCCATGAATACATCCGGACGGGCCAGATAGACTCTAAATTCGGCTTTACCTTACCAACCGGCCAGGCCCTGGAAGCCGTGCGGAAAACCCGGGAGCTTCCGGGAATAGAATATAAAGGGCTCCACTGCCATATAGGCTCGCAAATTTTCCAAGTAGAGCCCTATCGTTATGCCGCCGAAGTAATGATGGACTTTATAGAAGAAACACTTAAGGATGTAGGGCTTATAACTGAGGAACTTGACTTAGGAGGCGGATTCGGCATAGCCTACGTAGAAGGCGACGATCCCCAACCTATTGAAACCTTTGCCGATACCATCATGGCTACTGTTTACGACGAGGCCGAGAAGAGAAGGTTGAAACTTCCTAAGGTTATTGTTGAACCGGGAAGGTCGATAATCGGGCCGGCGGGGAGCACGGCTTATACTGTAGGTGCCATAAAAGATATACCCGGAGTACGAAAGTACGTGGCCGTCGACGGTGGCATGGCTGATAACATCCGGCCTGCGCTTTATGGCGCCCGTTACGAAGCTATCTTGGCCAATAAAGCAGATGCTCCCGCTACCGAAGTGGTCTCTATAACCGGTAAATGCTGCGAATCGGGAGATATGCTGATATGGGATATTCCTTTACCGCCTGTAGAGCCCGGAGACATACTTCTTATGCCTTGTACCGGTGCTTATGGTTATTCCATGGCCAGCAACTACAACCGCTTAGCCCGGCCGGCAGCGGTTCTGGTAAAGGACGGCCGGGCCGACCTTATCGTGCGCCGGGAAACCTACGAAGACCTATTGCGGTGCGATATCCTGCCTGAAAGGCTTGAGACCTAAGGGCTTGCGGCCAAGAAGAAAGGAGGCTTTTTTTATAACTTGTATTTAGATAGCCTGACAAAACTTTTAGCCGGTATCCCGGCTCTACTGCTGGCTTTAACATTCCATGAGTATGCCCATGGCAAGGTAGCTTATCTTTTAGGAGATCCCACGCCCAAGTACCAAGGGAGACTAACCCTAAACCCCTTAGCCCATTTAGACCCTTTAGGTACCCTGCTCCTTATTGTGGCTGGCTTCGGTTGGGCTAAACCGGTGCAAATCAACCCCTTTTACTTTCAGATGGAACGTCGAAAAGCCATGATGCTGGTGGCCCTCGCCGGTCCCTTGATGAACTTGGTGATAGCTTACCTGGGGGCTGTGGCTTGGAGGATAAGCGGCTTTTGGGGTTGGCAGGGAGATTTTCTGTCCGCCTTCTTTAACTTGTTAGTCGTGTACAATGTAGTTCTAGCTGTGTTTAATCTTCTTCCTATCCCGCCTTTGGACGGCTCAAGGGTTTTAGCCGGGCTAGTTTCGCGGGAAAGCGCAAGTTATATATATGGTCTAGAAACCTTAGGCCCCTTTTTGCTCCTTTTCTTTATTGCCACCGGTATAACCGGGCGTATCATGCAGCCTTTGGTTTCCTTGGTGCTGGACCTTATCCTGCAGGCTAGCAGGCTGACGGTGATATAAAGGAATAAGCATGAGAATAAGTTTTGGAGGTAAGAGCGTATTATGGGACGTAGCAGGATCTTAAGCGGCATGCGGCCTACGGGCCGGCTCCATATCGGGCATCTTATGGTTTTAGAGAACTGGGTGAAGCTGCAAGGGGAGTACGAATGCTTTTATTTTATAGCCGACTGGCACGCTTTAACCACAGCCTACGAGGAAACCGGAGAACTTCAAGAAAATATCCGCAACATGCTTGTAGACTGGTTGAGTGCAGGCCTTGACCCTGAGTTGAGTACTATTTTCATCCAGTCTCATGTTAAGGAACACGCCGAATTACACCTCCTTTTTTCCATGTTTACCCCCCTTTCTTGGCTAGAACGGGTGCCAACGTATAAAGATCAGTTACAGCAGTTAGGGCAGGAGGGTAAGGATGTATCAACTTACGGATTTTTAGGCTACCCCCTCCTTCAGGCGGCGGACATTTTAATCTATAAGGCCGATGCCGTGCCCGTAGGGGAGGACCAATTACCCCACCTGGAGTTTTGCCGGGAGGTAGCCAGAAGGTTTAATTACCTTTATAAGACCCGCCTGTTCCCGGAACCCCAGGCCTTGCTATCTAGGGTACCCCTTTTACCAGGTATTGACGGGCGGAAGATGAGCAAGAGCTACCGGAACGATATCCCTCTTTCGGCTACTCCGGAAGAAGTAACGGAAAGGGTGCGCCTGATGGTTACAGATCCTGCACGGATTCATAAGACGGATCCCGGTCATCCGGAGGTTTGTGTGGTGCACACTTACCATGAGATCTTTAATCCCGACGAGATAGAGGATACCAGGAAGAGTTGCCGGGAAGGAGCCATCGGGTGCGTACCGTGTAAAGCACGCCTGGCGGAAAAGATCAATGCCTACTTAGAACCCGTACGCGAGCGGAGGGAAAAGTTCCTGCGTAACCCGGGGATTTTAGACGATATTGTGGCTCAGGGCTCGGACAGGGCTAGGGCAGTAGCTCGGCGGACTATGGAAGAGGTAAGGGCTGCTATGGGCTTGTAAATAGGGGAGCTGCAGGGCCTATGCCTTACTATATTGAGCTCGACCTGTTTCAGGGTCCTTTAGACCTGCTCCTCATCCTTCTTAAGGAAGAAGCCATATCTTTTTATGCCGTACCCGTAGCGGAGATTTCCGCTTCCTGGATTTATCTTAGCCAGGAGGAAGATATTGATGTCCTGGAGGAATTCCTCCTTTTGGCAGCAGAGATACTGGCCCTTAAGGCCCGGCTCCTTCTTTATCGGCCGGAAGAAGTTCAGTCGGAGGAAGAAAAAGAAGGGGGAGACTCGTGGGCTGAACTCTCCTTAAGGAGACTCGAAGAGTATCGCCTTTTCCAAGAGGCTGCCCAAAAGCTTGCCGAACTGCAAGAGCGTGCTTCTTTAATTTTTACAAGAGCCTTTACGGCCTCGACTGTAACAGAAGCCTTGAGCCCTGTAGATCCTCTTGCAGGTATTACTTTGCCAGACCTAAAGCAGGCCGTCAAATCTGTGCTGGCCCGCTATGAAAGTGCAGGAGAGGCTCGCCTCAAAGCCCAGTACCTGACCAAGCCCCGGATAACCCTTTTAACCCAACAGCGCCTTATCCTTCAGTATTTAAACCGGGCGAAAGGGAAATTGAGCTTTTCCTCCTTCCTCAGCCCCCATCCGACGAGGCTGGAAGTAGTGGCTACCTTTGCGGCTTTATTGGAACTTACCCGGCAAGGGCGTGTGCATATTTATCAAAGAGAACCTTTCGGGGAAATTGAGGTTTGGCTTAAGGGGTGAGCTTGTTGGCCACAGCCTTTAGCCGGAAGAGCAGGGCGGCCCTGGAGTGCCTCCTTTTTGTCAGCAGCAGGCCGGCAAGCCCTGCTGAGCTGGCCCGTGCACTTAAAATCTCGGAAGAAGAAGTAGAAATACTGGTGCAGGAGCTGCAGGAGCTGTACGAAAGGGACGAGCACGGCCTGCAGATACGTAAGGTGGCGGGCGGCTACCAGATGTGCACACGTCCGGAATACGCCTCTTACATTGAAAACTTCCTTAAACCCGAACTTCCTTCCCTTTCCCGGGCCGCTTTGGAAACTTTAGCCATTATCGCCTACCGCCAGCCCATAACTAAAGCAGAAATCGAAAACTTACGGGGAGTTAAAGTAGATGGAGTACTTGCTACCCTTTTAAACCGGGGCCTGGTGAAGGAGGTGGGCCGCAAGGATGCACCCGGCCGCCCCATACTTTACGGTACTACCTCCCTTTTTCTCGAACATTTCGGCTTAAAAAGCTTAGAAGAACTTCCTCCCTTGGAAGAAGTGGCTCCTGCCCGGGAACAATAAAACCGGTGAGTTGAAAGTGCTGGCTTTAAGCCTAGCCATAAGCCTTTTTTGCGGCTTAATTTTGCTTTTGATTTTACCTTTAAAATTAGAGGTGATTTACAAATACGAAGAAGGGACCGGCCTGCTCGACGTCCGGCTTAACTATGGTGGCAAGTCTTTAAATTACCTTTGGCATCCCTTCCCTTACTCCTTTTTTCTTCCCTCCGTAAAGCTCATTTCCGACCGCGGACAGAAACAAGAACCTTTCGTCCTAATTATGAGCCCTCCTCCGGGAGCCCATAAAATTTTAACTTGGATATTCCGCTTCTGGAAGGAGATCCTGTTTAAAACTAAATGCTGTTACTTTTCCTGGGTAACGGAAGTGGGGGCAGGTGATCCTGCTTTGACCGCCTTAGCCACAGGCTTGCTGTGGAACGTAGCCGCTTTTTTTTACCGTAACCTGCGCACTTACACTCGCCTTAAACTTCAACAGCCTGATATAAGGATCCTGCCCTGCTTCGGTGAGGCGCGCTACCGCACTAAACTCCACTGCATATTTATTTTTTCCCCCGGTCATATTATTATCGCCGGAATAAGAACACTCATAGGCAGCACTACCTTGGGGAAGGGGGGCGAAAAAATTTGAGCAACCACCCTATAGAGGGCCTCATGAAGACAGCCATGGAGAGCATTAAGGAAATGGTAAATGTTAACACAGTTGTGGGCGAACCCATCGAAACTCCTGACGGTCTGGTGATCCTTCCCGTTTCCAGGGTGACGTGTGGTTTTGCTGCCGGAGGCTCAGAATACGAACTCGAGGGCCGGGACGGCGGAGGCGGGGGTAATCAAGCGGTGCCCTTTGGTGGGGGGAGCGGTGCGGGAGTATCGGTACAACCTGTAGGCTTTCTGGTAGTGGGCAAGGATAAGATCCGCCTTTTACCCGTAGATGCTAATACAGCAGTAGAACGCTTGATAGATTTAACTCCGCAGGTACTAGATCGCATCCAGGAGATCTTGGGACGTAAAAAAGGAGACACTGTAACCAAGGAAACCATGACTATCCTGCGACCTCAATAGCCTTAGAAGGAGGAAATTTGCGCCCAGCGGCGAATAATAGCAGCCTGGGGTGAAAGATAAGATGGATTTTGTCTTCTTTAATCCCCGCAGGCTGGCTGTTGGGCTATCTTTGTGCCTTCTTTTCATCTGCGCAGTTCCCGCCCTGCCGGCTGAAGGCTCACCACGGGAACCTCAAATTGAGGCTAAGAGCGCGGTACTTATGGATGGCCTAACTGGCCAGGTGCTCTGGAGTAAAAACCCCCATGTGCGACTACCACAGGCCAGTACCACTAAAATCACCACGGCCATTGTAGCTTTAGAGAGGGGCAACCTATCGGATGTAGTTCGGACAAGTCGAAGGGCAGCTCAAGTTGGAGAAGCGGCCGTATATTTACAAGAAGGGGAAACCCTCACCCTGGAAGAATTGCTTTACGCCCTTCTTTTGCGTTCCGCCAACGATGCCGCTGTAGCCATTGCTGAACACATAGGCGGTACAGAGGAAAATTTTGTGGCCCTCATGAACCAAAAAGCCCGAGAGATAGGGGCGCGGGATACTCATTATGTAAATCCCCACGGTTTGCACGCTCCGGGGCACTATTCCTCAGCCTATGATTTAGCCCTCCTTGCCCGCTATGCGTTGAACATACCTAAATTTAGAGAAATAGTAGCCACGCGGGAAAAGGTGATTCCTTGGCCGGGGAAGCCCTGGGATAGGTTGCTGGTCAATACCAACCAGCTACTATGGGGTTATAACGCCTACCCTGGAGCAGATGGTGTAAAGACCGGCTATACCCGGGAGGCCGGACAAGTACTGGTAGGGTCGGCTACCCGGGAAGGGCGACAGCTTATAGCCGTAGTCATGCATTCACCTAACATGTACCGCGAGATTAGAGAGCTTCTCGACTACGGATTTAACCACTTTAAGTATGAGGTTTTGGCGGGAGAGGGAGAAGTTATAACCCAGGCGCCTGTTGAGGGCTCCCTAGCAGGTACGGTGCCTTTAGTTACAGCCCGCCCGGTCGTGGCTGCCGTCCCCCGGGAAGGGCAACCGGTATGGGAGAAGGAGGTAAACCTTCTGCCCGAGATCAAGGCTCCCCTTAGAAAAGGGCAGAAGCTGGGGGAGTTAACCTTTATATTAAAAGGCCCTAAAACCCTTCCCGAAGGAGCTCAAGGGCAAAGCGTAACTGTGGATTTAGTTGCGGCCCGGGATGTACCACAAAGGCCCTGGTGGGTCGCTTTCCTGCAGGGGTTCCTAAGCGTCTTTAACTTCCCCTGGATTCGCTTAATTTAAGTTCTATATTTTCCCAGCCCTTCATAAGGTTACTACAGGTAACCTAAGGAGGGCGTGCTGGGATGGTAAACCTGGTATGGTTAGCCATGCTTTTAGCCGGTATAATAGTGGCTGCAAGCCAGGGGAAGATAGAAGTGGTTACCTCCGCCTCTCTGGAGGCGGCCCGTACAGCGGTGAATTTAGCTTTAGAACTGGTAGGGCTTATGGCTCTTTGGCTGGGGCTTTTAAGGATAGCCGAAGAAGCGGGGCTGGTAAGACTTCTGGCCCGCGCACTTAAACCCTTGACCCGTATTTTATTTCCGGAACTTCCGCCAGATCACCCTGCCTTGGGAGCCATCCTTATGAATTTAAGCGCCAATATTTTAGGGCTGGGTAATGCCGCCACTCCCTTTGGACTTAAAGCCATGCAGGAACTTCAAAAGCTTAACCCGTCCCCGGAAGAAGCCACCCCTGCCATGTGTACTTTTTTGGGATTAAATACCGGTTGCATCACCCTACTTCCGGCCACCATCATCGGTATCCGGGCAGCAGCCAATTCTACAGATCCCACCATTATCGTAGGGCCTACAATTTTATCTACCGGCGCCAGCATGCTGGCCGCCATTCTGGCCGACCGCCTTTTCCGCAGGGCTACCTTGAGATAGCGGACCTCGGCGTTAAGAAAGCGCGTTGATAACATTTAAGTTGGCCTCGCGCGGCTTCGTGTCCTAAAACAAAGGGGGCCTTTGTGCTAATGACTGGCTTGATACTTGAACTTTCCCGGTGGGCTATTCCCTTCCTTCTGTTTTTTATCCCGAGTTTGGGGTTCCTCCGCGGGGTACGGGTTTATGAGGCCTTTGTGGCGGGGGCGGAAGACGGGTTCAAGGTAGCCGTAAAGATAATTCCCTTTTTGGTAGGCATGCTGGTGGCCATAGGTGTGTTTAGGGCTTCAGGAGCCATGGATCTCCTGGCCCATGCTTTAGATCCCGTGTTGCGACTGGCAGGTATCCCCGGCGAAGTCCTCCCCTTGGCCATCTTAAGACCCTTATCCGGTGGCGGTGCCTTAGGTGTAGCCGCCGAACTAATAAGCGAGTATGGTCCGGACTCCTTCATCGGTCGTCTGGCTTCCGTCATGCAGGGAAGTACCGATACTACTTTCTACGTCCTTACCGTATACTTCGGGTCCGTAGGCATCCGGCGTTACCGCTATGCCTTGGCCTTGGGATTAATAGCCGATGTCTCCAGTCTCCTGGCCGCCGTGGCTATCTGCCGGATAATGTTTGGGTAAAGCAGAATAAACCGTGTCAACCCTCAAAGCAT
>NZ_JAKKUR010000030.1 GCF_021890735.1 Thermanaeromonas sp. | reverse complement strand
ATCCTGTAACCCTTTTGGATGTTCCCCTTAAGCATCACGACCGCCTCCTTCTTTATTTCGGCCTTCGGCCTTTGGCCTTCCGGCCTTGAGAGGAAAACACAGCCGCCCGGCCAGGCGGCAAGGGCGGCCCGAAAGGGCCGGGCCGAGGAATAGCGGACCGGGCGTTAGCCCGGGAGCATATGCCGCAGGCCCTTGCCCTTGCCGACCAAGGCCCAGGGCGGCAGTAAAATAGAGAGGCAGCCGGAAGGCCAGGAGGCTTAAAGTAATTATGATTATAAAAGCAGCAGGAGGGCGGAAGCCTTCCTGCTGCTTACCGCTGCATTAAAAGGCCGCCGCAACGCCTGCCTGTAAAGGCCAAAGCGTGGCGGCGGGCTGGCTTGTTCACCAAGCACCTTTTCAGCGCACCACAGTCCGGTACGATACCCAGCAAGGCTGCGGTTTCCCAAGAAGATAGCCCTGCCCGTACTTTATCCCCAAACCCCGCAGCACTTCTAGTTCCTCCACCCGTTCAATCCCTTCGGCCACGGTTTCCGCGCCCACATAGCGGCATATCTCGAGAATTTGCTCGAGAAAAAGTCTTTTGCTCCCCTGTATATCACAGTAGCTGACCAGGGAGCGATTAATCTTGATTAGATCAGGCTGGAAGTACAGGGAGGCCCGGATCTGGGTAACCTCGCCCCCCACATCATCGATAGCCAATGCCGTTCCCTTCTCGCGCCATTTCTCCAGTATGGGCAGCAACTGTCTAAGGTCGTAGGTGCCATACTCCGTTAACTCCAGGACCAGGCGCGGGCCAGCAAAAGATACATCCACTCCCGCCAGTCCCTCACCCGTAACATTGAGGCAAAGCTTGCCGTCCGGCGGCAGCCCTTTGGCCAGGATTAACTTAAAGCAACTTGCATCCAGTTCCCCTAGTAACCCTACTGCATATGCAGCACGGAAAAGCCTGCCCGGGTTGGAGAGCACGCCTTTCCCCCTGACCAGGGCCTCATACCCCCACAGCCGCCCGGACAGAAGATCTATTATCGGCTGGTAATAGACTTGTATCCTCGTAGGGTTTCTTATAATCGCCTCTATATCCTTCCTCTTCAAGCGCATCAAAACCCCTTTCCCGGCGTTTCCTGGTCCACGGGCTGTAAGCTTTTCGCCTTGCCTCGTACCATTCTAAAAGTGCTTCGATCTGGGCCTGGCTAACATGGTAAGCAATAACAGGGGGCTGTCCCCGGTAATAGATTATCCTTATCTCGCCCTCTGGAATTAACGGCGGGAGCTTGCACTTAACACGTATCGGTACAAAAGGGTTTTTCTCCCCCACCTCCACACCACCACCTTTCATAGCTTTGCGGGTGCGCAACATCCTGCTTCTAAATGTTCAAAAATTTATCCAGGGTTTCAAAAAGCCTATTGTCAGTCTCATCTTTCTCCTTAATGCTTCCTGCTGCGCCGCAAGCGATGAGCTGCTTGATCTCTTCTAAGTTCGCCCGCACTTCTTCCCATGCGTCATGGTACCTCCGGTAAAAGTCAAGGGCCTTCTGCACGTCCAGGGACCTCATTTTAGGGTCTATCTCCCAGATCCAGTGCTCGCGCGGCAAGCGCACCTGTAATTGCGGATTCCCCTTCCGTTTATGGCTGGCCACCCAGTATCACTCCATTTTAAAGGGGTGTGTTCACCCTGAAGCCTTTGTTTCTCAAAGCATAAGGGACCCAAAAACAAACCAGGTGAACACACCCGCCAGTGGCCCGGGAAGGGTGTGTTCACCCGGCCTTTAAAAATATTGCTCCACCCTTGATGCTCAAAGCGTCCCGGGTGTGTTCACCCGCACTTCTACATAGACCCGGCGGTTTTACTCCCGGCGCCCAGCTGCTTTAAGGCCATGCGGTAAAAGCCCAGGGCATTAGCGTATTGCGGTTCGGGTACCAGGACAATATCCCTGCGCAGGGACTGCCTAAGCACAGGCAAAAATTCCAGGCCGCCACCACCGGCTAGATAGATTACATCAACATAGCTAAGTTTCTGGGCCCAGGCAGCAGTTATGCCCTCAACTATCGCCTGCGCCACCACAACGCGGCTCTCCTCCTGGAGTGGTTCCAGATCTAGTTTTTCTCCCTCAAAGGTCAGGCGGGACTTACCCCAGAGCTCCTGGGTCTCCACCAGGCTCAAAGGCCTCCCGATTAACCGCAGGAAGCGCTCGCTAAAGGCCTTCATGGCCGAGCTTACCCCTATCTCCATAGAGCCGAAGTAGTTTGGCAGGGGCTCTACCCTATCTTTCCTTACATCTACCAGCAGGTAGTCCGTGGTATAAAAGCCTATGTCGAGCAACCCCACCAGCCCTTCCTGCGGTAGCCTTTCCACACTGAACAGAGCGCCAACCCCCTGCGGGAATACCGTAACATGGCTGAAGTTAATATACTTTTCCGGCCCATTGTCAACGCTCACATAAGCAGCCGTTCCCTGGAGGGACCGCCGGGCTTCATCCCGCTGGTGGCGGAAGTAGGCAATCGGCAACCCATAAGCCAGGGTCACCTGGCCCTCGGCACCTGCCAGGTAGGCCGCAGTCAGCATGAGAAGGACAGAAATGTCCCTTGAAAGCTTGTCCCGCGCCAGGGTCAGCTGGGCGGCAAGCCCGCACCTCACCGCCAGCTCGCCAACAAAATACTGGCGCTTAACCATAGAACCCTGGGGCCTTACCGTAACGCAGTGTCCCCAGGAAACCCGGCCTAACCCCAGATCAGTTTCACTGGCAGGCGAGACCACCGAGGGGAAAACGGCCTTCTTTTCCCCTGCTACGGCTTTGGTATAGCCGTAACCCTGGTCAATGGCAACGAGCATATTTTTCTCCCTCCCGAATTAATAAACCCGGAGTCTATCGATTATGCTGGCGTACATAGGGAAAACAAAAAGCAGTAAAAGGGATAAAGACATGACCGCCGGTATCACGGCCATCAAAATAGGCTGTACCTTGATCTTCCGCCTTATCTCGTTTACCCTCTCTTCATAGGCGTGCCGGGCGAAGGTGTCCAGCACCTCCTCCACGTTGGCTCCCGTCTGGATGGCCATCATGACCACGCCTATTAGACTTGCCAGCGGGCCGTACCCGGCCCTTTTGGCCAGGTTGTCCAGGGCTTCGGGCAAGGGGAAGACCTCGAGCTCCGCAGCCAGGATATCGAGCTGCCTCTTAAGTTCACCCCTTACAGCCCCCCTCACCACCCGCATGGCCTGGTAAAGATCGCTCGCCCGGGCAAACACTTTAAGAAGAGTCACCATCAGGGGAAATTCCCGGCGCAAACTTTGAAGCCGCTGCTTCTCTTTTCTCTCCAGGTACTTTTCCGGGAATATATAGAGCAAGGCCCCAGCACCCAGGAACAATACGGCCAGGGGTAGGCTTGCGGGCCAGGCCATAACGCCTGCCAGGACCGCAGCGGCACTGGCTATGGCCCGGAAACCCAAGATAACCTCCGGGTCCACCTCCTGTTCCCGGCCCAAGCGCCATAGATAAAGCCTGTACCTCTCCCTGGTGGCGGCAGAAGAAAACCTCCTGCCTGCGCGCCTGACCAGGTCAGGAGGTGCTTTCCAGGCTACAATTAACAGGAAAACCGCGGCCGCTACCAAGATGCATACCGGTAACACCGTGGAAATCATAACTCCTCCACCACCCCCGCATAGCGGCTGAAGTACCAGGCCCCGAACTCCACCAGGATAATAAAGCATATTACTGCCTTGCCGAAGAAAGTGCCGGTGATAATGTGCCGGGCCTCGCTGGAGAAATAAAGGAGCAAGGCGGCGGTCAAAGGCAGGAAGAGCAAGAAAAGATTAACCGTAAGCTTTTGCCCGCGCACCTCGCTTCTCAATTCCTCGCGCAATATTATCCGGTCCCGGATCACCCGGGCGATCTCCGCCACCACCTCGGCCGTATCCGTCCCGTACTTTTCGGATAAGACGACGGCTTTCACGAATATGTCTATATCCCGGTTGTCAGCTCTCTCCGCAAAAGACTGCAGTGCCTCCGCCAGAGAAGCTCCCGTCTTGTATTCCACCAGGGTCTTCACCAGCTCGTCCCGCATAGGCGAGGCCGTACAGCCTGCCGCCCCCTCGATAGCCCGGACCAGGTCGCCGGTGGTGTCGTACAGGGAAGCTATCATCTGGAGGGCCGCCTGCGCCTGCTCATCTATCCGGGCCTTGTACTGGCGGTAATCCACTTCTAACTTTTTAAAGCTAAAAATGACCGCAAAAACCGCTAAAAGGACGCTAGCGGCCAGGTTGTCAAGCAAGAGCCCGACCATAACCCCGGCTATAAAGAGGACTGCTGTGAAGAGAATAAACCCCTGTCTCGAGCGCCCCATCCGGTCAAGGAGGTACCAGGTCGAGCCCCGGCGCGGGAGTGAAGAAAAAAGCTGCTGCCGCCTGTAAGCTTCCAGCAGGCTCACAACCCTCCCCCGCCCCAAGTAGAAGCAGGTGCTGGCCACAAAAAGGAAGACCAGGAAAGAAATAAGCTTTACATCAGTCACATCCCCCACCCCCGAAGGGCCGGATAGGAGGTAGGCACCCGGCCAGGTTCTTCTTGAGCTTCTCTTTCAGCTCCTCCGTTACCTCGCCCACGCACTCGTGGATCCCCTGGCTGTAGCGATAGCGGTAAATATCCCTGAAGGCTGGCTTGCCCTCCCCTGGAATCACCTGGCTTATGCTCACCACTTTGCGGGAGCCGTCCCGCAAGCGCTCCACCAAAATAAGGAGGTCGATGACCTCCATAATCATCTCCTCCAGTTCTGAGGCCGTCACCCCACCAGCCCTCAAGGCCGCCCGCACTATGCGCTGTATAGCCGCCCGCTTGTTGTAGTTGGTGTGCACAGAAGTTATGGAACCATCATGGCCGGTACCCATAGCCTGCAAAAGCTCAAAGGCTTCCTTGCCCCTGATCTCGCCCAAGATAATCCTATCGGGCCGCATCCTCAAGGCGTTAATCATTAACTCATAAATCCCCGCCTTATCCGAAGCCTCTAAAGGCACCACGTGTTCCCGCTCCAGCCCCAGCTCCAGGGTATCCTCGATAGTAACAACCCTTTCCCCGTGCGGGATAAAGCCACAGAGCCACCGGATCAGGGTAGTCTTGCCTGACCCGGTGGCCCCGGCCACCACGATATTGGCCTTCCCTTCTACAGCAGCCTGCAAAAAAGTAACCATCTCCGGAGATAAAAACCCCATATCCAGGAGTTCTGCGGTGGAGAAGGAGCGCTTTACAAAACGCCGGATGGTAACGCACGGGTAAGGAGCCGCAGGCGGTACCACGGCGTTCACCCGGGAACCGTCGGGGAGCCTGGCATCCACTAATGGCGAGGAGAAGTTAATCCTACGCCCGCACCTCTGTACCAGGCGGTACAGGAGGTTCATCACTTCCTCGTTATCCCGGTAACTTAAAGCCGTCCTCTCAATGCGGCCCTCTCTTTCTATGAAGATATCATGCGGGCCATTGATCATTATCTCGCTCACCAGCGGATCCTTTAGGAGCTGGTCCACAGGGCCAAGGCCTGCGATCCAGCTCACCACATAATCCTCGACTTCCTTATCCTCCCGGCCCAGCACCTTCCTGGCCTCTTCCCTCACCAGCTCCACCATATTGCCGTTGGCCGAAAGCAGGGATTCCCCGTACTTTTCCACCAGGACTCTCCTGGTCACCTCCAAGACCTTATCCCACTCCTGTTTCTGGATATTCAACTCTCTCACCGTCCTTTCGCAGATAAATACCCTACTCCCGGCAGGCACCCACCCGCCTTCACCGGGCAGCAACCTTCTCCGGGCTTTGAGGCAAGAGATACACTAGTTTAGCAGAGACGGTAGCCATAAGGATTTTCTTGGCTTCCTCTCTATTTAAGAGAAGGGTGATCTCTGAAGTGGGCCTGGCCTCCGCCTCCCGGGCGCTCTGGAGCTCGCCCAGGATGGGCAAGGGCTTGCTATTGTGGACTACCCTTGCATGAGTAGCTACTTCCTCTACCTTGTCTGGATACACGGCCAGGGCGGAAACGAAATCACCATCGCGCAATATGTCCGGCCAGTTTACCTGGCTGGATTTAAGCGTTATAAGGGTCTCGTCCGGCTTCATGGTGCCGTAGGCCTCAACGGCCTGGCTGGGATCACGTACCAGCTTCTCCGGGAAAAGCACCTCACCTTCAACCAAAGGCATCTTGGTATAAGCCCCTATAGCCTGGCCTAGCTGTGTCAAAGCCCGGGGATGAAGATCCCTCTTGGAAATGGTAATCACCTTAACATCCCCGGGCCCTATCTTTTTTAGCGGCTCCACGTTCCTTGCGGCCACTACCACCTGGGCTGGCTGGTACACACTAGCAAAAGCGGTATAAACCCCGGCGGCGGCAAGAATGCCCGTCAAGAGGGCAATCAGTAGTAAGCATCCTCCTGGTATCTTTTTAAAAGAAAATTTGAGCATGATTACCTACCTCCACAAATATAATCAGCAGTGTGGCGGCCACGGCCAGGCAGGTGCCAAAAGGTACAGCCTCCCGGGGTGCGGGAGCATTAACGTCTCCAGGGAGCCTGGGCCAGCTCCAGCCGGGCTTCGTACCGTACACCAGCCTTAAATACAAGGCGCCCAGGAACGCCTGCAAGCGCTCCCGGAGGATTCCCATCCGGGCATACTTGCACAACCCCCATACTATCCCCATTATTGCCGCGGCCAAGACTATCACCGCTGCTTTCCCAACGCCCAGCCAGCAGCCTATGGCAATCATCAGCTTAACATCCCCGCCTCCTATTCCACCTAGCTGGTAAAGGAGGCACCCAAAGAAGAAAAAGGCAAAACCCCCGAGGAAGGCTTCTTGCAAACCTTTCAGCCCGCCATAAATCGTCTGATAAACCATGCCCGCTAGCATGAGAGGGAGAGTAATCGCATTGGGGACGATATTCCGGCGCCAGTCACAAAAACCGGCTATGCTAATGGGTACTATAAAGCCCAGGAAATAAAAAAGCCCCAACGGGTCCATGGCCATGCACCTCCTTCTATAAATAAAAAACCCGAGCCAGGAGAATATGGCCCGGGCTATTTCATTCCTGCATTAAGGCGGTCCTTCAACAAATTATGTTGTTTTTTTCCTCTACCTTTGTCGGTATATGTCGGAAAAAAGAAAAAGGAAATTATCCCCTTTTATCGAATTATAGTGGGTAAAAGGGGGTAATGTATATGAATAATTGGTATGATACAGCTCAAATATGTTTAAATGGCCATGTTATTAATTCAATGGCTCAAAGTAGCCCAGAGAACAACCAAAAATTTTGCGATCAATGTGGCGCAGAAACTATTACTAATTGTAAAAGCTGTAATGCACCAATCAGAGGATATTATCATGTTGAGGGAGCAATTGTATTACAGGATTATACTGCTCCTAGTTTTTGTTATAACTGCGGAAAACCTTATCCTTGGATAGAAAAAAAATTAATGGCTGCGAAAGAACTTGCTGATGAAATTGATAGTCTAAGCGAAGAAGAAAAGGAGATTCTTAAGAAGAGTATTGACGAACTTGTAGAAGGTGGTCCTAAAATAGAAGTAGCTTCTGTTAGATTTAAAAAAATAGTTGGAAGAGCAGGTTCACAATTCGCTCAAGCGTTTAAAGAAATACTAATTGATGTTCTAAGTGAAGCTGCAAAGAAAGCCATCTGGCCTAATCCTTAAAATAGTATCATTCAGTTTCGTCTGTTGTTTGCAGAGTATAATTTTAAAACTTATAATGTTATTATCTGGTAGGCCATCCCATCTTTTACTACTATAAAAGAAAGCCGCTCGTAGGGAGCGGCTAAAGTATTAATCATTTGTCGTACAATTATTTTTTTCTTTTTCTCTTTTTGGCCAATCTGGCCCCCACCCAGAACGGCCACAGGTTGTGCATACCCAATCGCCAGTTTGCGCACCTAAATCATATTCTTCTTCCAAGTGAGGATGGTCACAAGGTTTATCTCCCCAAGCCTTCCTTAATTCCAATGCTTTGCGGAGTTGCATAACTATTCCTCCCAAATTATAGTATCATAAAGATAATATCATTCCCAGAACTATTTTGAAATACCATAAAAAGAATCAATACGCAAGGAGGTAACCGCTGCCCAGCAAAATAATATAGACCATAATGGATAAGTCTTGGTATCCCTGGAACTAGACCCACTAAGAATTTCCAACAGAGCAGATCTAAATTTTGGTGTAGGAGAAAATCATAGTCATAATTGCCATGACCTTGATTTTTAGACAGGCTTATTTAACTTATTAAGGCAAAAAGCACGCTCATACATATAAGGTTTAGTCATATACTGGATAATTTTTCCCGTAAAATCATGATAGGGTACGGGGCTAAGCTAAAGTTTCTACCCATGCCGAGCGAACCATAAAAGCCCGGGTTAGGAGATCCTAACCCGGGGTAAAACTTACCAGCTTTCCGTCTGTATTATCAGCCTCTTCAAGATGTGCCCCCGCACCTCGAAATTGTAATACGCCTCCTTTGCGACCCCATTCCGGTAGCCGATAACCTTAACCGTATACCAGCCGTCGTCCGGCCAGCGGCCCTCCTGCACCCGGTTGGGGATGAGGTACGTGTATTCCCACATGCCGCGGGAAGGGTTATAGGTCATCCATGCTTCAAAGGGCTGCCAGCCGGAAGGTAAATTGCCGGTGGGTATGATCACCTTCATGGCGTCGATGGCCACCGGTTGCCCGTCACTGGGCCTGTAGGCGCTGGCCCGGACAATCATGTTCCGGCCGCGCTCCGCGGGCTGGGGTATCACACCTTCCACCCGGACCGCAAAACCTGGCTCTACCTTTACCGTCGCCGTCAGCGTGGCCATGGCATCATGGCTGTCGATTACCGTTAGCTCAAAGGTCCACGTGCCCACCTGGTTATCCTCCGGTACCACCCCTAGCCGCAAGAAGCCCGCCTCACCCCGGTACTGGCCGATAGGACCTATCCAGTCCTCGCCGGGCGGCCTGTACCGCCAGAGGCAGGCCTTGATATAGTCTCCCGGGTCGGGGTCGTAAGAGCCGGTTCCCAGGGCGGTAAGAGTCTCACCCGTGTACCCGGGATTGGGATTAAAGCTTATGGCAGCCACCGGCGGCCGGTTGGGCCAGCGGTCCTCCACGGTCACGTAGCCCGTATACGGTTCGGACCACAGCCCATGCTGGTCCATCACCCGCAAGGTGACAGAGTAAGCACCGGGGTTAGCCCAGGAAATCCCCGTCACATTCTGGGAGGTACGCGTCCCTATACCCTGTATCGTCCACTCCCAGGCTGTGATGGCGTCCCCGTCCGGGTCATAGCTGGCGTCCAGCAGCTTTACCTCTTCCGTCCTGCCCGCCGGGTTGGGCCAGGCCTGGAAGTAGGCCATGGGGCTTCCGGTTCTGCACGGTTACAGTCCCATAAGCCCAGTCGCTCCAGGCACCCAGGAACTCCTGGACCCTGAGCCGCACCTCCACGCTGCCAGGCTGAGTGAAATAGGCAGGGGGCTCCGAAGAAGTTATCCACTCCCCGCCGTCTGACCGGTACTGCCACTGCCAGGACCGGATACCCTTTTTGCCCTCAGGGTCTGTAAACTGCAGATCGGGGTCGTAGGAAAGATCCTGGTACACTACCTGCTGGCCGGGTAAAGGGTTAGGCGGCGTAACAGTAAATCCCGCCACAGGCCTCCTGTGAACATGCACTTTCATCTCCGCCCACTGGGACCACTTGCGTCCGGCATCGGGGTCGTTCCAGTAAGGCGAGTTCGGCGGCTGGTCCTGAACCCGGTATTTTACCGTGTAGGTGCCGGGCTTGGAAAAGGAAGTAACCGCCTGAGTGAACGTCTTCTGGTGCACATCGGTGTTGAGACCCCAGGAGTTGCTGAGGTGGTAACCCATAATGTGGTTGGGATCGTGCTCGTAGTACCAGGCCCGGCTTACTATGGCATCTGCTTCCCGGTCATTCTCAAAAGACGTGGTAACAAAGCGCTGATTAACCAGGACCACGTTGGCCAGCATGTCTTTCTGCCCAATGTAATCAATAATGTAGTTGGCTATCTCGTTGAGGTCAGAAGCCGCATCGCTGATGGTAAATACAATATCTCTTCCAATTTCGTTGACAATCTGGGTGCACTGGTCGTAATTCCCACTCCCGGCTTCAGCTATCAGCCCGGCATTATTGCTCTTCATATAGCTCACAAACTGCGCCCTCTGGGCATAGTCCTGGAATGCAGCATTGTTTATGAGGACCAAGAAACGGGTGACACCTGTACGCCAGGGTGTTCCCAGGGCAATCTCCTGCAACTTGCCCAGCGTTGGAGGATAGTTGAGAGTATAGGTTAGCTCCCAAGTGCCGGAATGGCTGCCGTAAATTTGCACAGTGTCCGCATCAACTTGGGTTAAGGTACGGTAAGGAGCCCTCCCATCGGTGTTGGTCTTGACCAGTTCCACTTTTCCGTCATAAAAGTCCCATACTTGAGAAGAAGTATAACTGGAATTCGTCCAGGCAACGTAATATCTAATGTGAATTACCCCGTTGGCGTCCACCCAGATAGTCCGGTAAGAATTATCATGGCTACAGGAGAAATTCGTTACTATCTGGCCGTTGTTATCCACAGTGACGCCGTAGCTGTAACCATGACCGCTGGCATGGAGGTCAATATCGTTGCCCCCATAAGAGACCGTCCTCAAGGCCGTAACGTAGTTCCCGCTCTGGTCTCGCCGCTCCACGTGAAAGCCGCCGCCGTTGCGCTGGACGTACACCTTATAAAGGGGAGATGCCGGGTCGCCAATAAGGTAGATATAATAATCGGCCTGATCTACCCGGGTGACGCCACCCGTGCTCATGGCGTCGTTCTGGTAGGCTTTAGCGTCGATGCCGTATTCGGCCAGCTTCCCCAAAAAGCCGGGTAGATTGGCATTGAAAGCGTTGAGGTAGTGCCTTTTGTTATCAATCTGCCCCAGTACGAAGAGGATGTCCGCTTTGGGTTCAGGGCGGTTGGTGCCGATACCCACGTAAGGCGGCAGGTTTTGAACATTTATTACGCATTCGTTACTAGGTTTAGAGTTCGTATTGGCCTGTAGGCCGGGGTTCCACTTCCCCCAGCCGTACCACTCTTCCTGGACCGTAAGGGTTAGCTTATAGCGCCCTGTCTGGTAAAAGACCAGCTTAGGATGGGGATCGTTGTTAGAGTTCTGAAGGATGCGAGCACTTTTATTGGTATCGGCAGCTGTAATAACTTCATCTGCGCTATCCCCAAAGACTCCGTTGTTGTTCTTATCGTAAATAAGAACCCAAGTTCTTCTGGAGATGCGGTCTTCAAAAGCGTCCGGCATAGGTAGCTGCGACTGGTCATAGACAGTGAGGCTGAAATTATCTACTGTATTTCGTACCGCACCGGTCGATATCCAGAAGTCTGCCACCGGGGGTTGATCCGGCAGCACCTCTACCGTCTCCTCGGCCCATTCCGACTTGTTGCCACCGGAGTCCGTCACCCGAAGCCTCACCTTCCACGTGCCCGGCGAGTTGAACATCTGGTTGGGCGGCGGGTCGTTCTTCGGGTACCGCTGCACCCCGGACCACTTCAAGGTACCATCGGGCCGGTAGATCTGCCACTCATTCTGGTCCAGCAGTACCGTCCTCCCACCACCAGCAATGCTGCCGTCACCGCTGATAATAACCTCCCGGCCTGCCAGGATGCGCTTCGGATTAACTGAAATGTTGGCCACCGGTGGAGCCGCAGCTACCACCACCGATTTGGTCTTGCTGTCGTTGTCCCCATCCTGGTCCGTTACCGTAAGGGTAATCTTATAGGTCCCGGCCACCGGCCAGCTCACACCTACCGTCCTGCCGGTTTTCTGCCCTATCCCCTGGATATCCCAAACCCAGGAGACGATCCTCTCACCATTATCCTCACCCGGGTGTTCTGAAGCATCACGCAGGGTCACGCTCTCGTTCTCCTGGGGGTTGGGGTTGGATACCGTAAAATCGGCTACCGGCTCCATATCAGGTGGCGGTGGCGGTGGAGGCGGAGGTGGTGGGGGTTCTACAGGCGGTGGAGGCGGGGGTGTAGGCGGTCCCGGAGGTAGCGGCCCCATGCCCGAAGCTGGCACCTCAATATATTTCTCCACCACCGTACGCCGCAATACCCCATCGCTCACCCTGAGTTCCAGCTTTACCTTCTCGCCAGGGTTTTTACTTACCGTGTACTGTACACTTCTCACAAACTGCTGCTTGTTTTCTTCCCCGCCGGCTATCCACTGGCCGTCGGCATAGAGGTTGTAGTAAATCTTATTCTTCCACTCAGGAACCCTGGAGGAGACGAAAGAAGTACCGCTTATATTAATCGTCACCGTCTGGCCCTGGGTAGCCTGGGTAGGGGCGCCTATAAAGGCAAAGGGCTTAGGTGTAGGGCGTATGGTCACCGTCTTACTAGTTTCATCCCAGGAAACATCATCCGTACCGCACATTATCGGCCACACCCCGGATGTGCACCCTGGTAGTGCTCCAGCCCTGGTTGGCGCCCCATCCTTCAATCCTGGCCTTAAAAAGCTGCCAGTTGGCCGAATCTTGGACGAAATCAGGGTTACCGCCCAGCTCGTTGGCCCAGGACCCAAGGAGATCAGTCTTGACCATGACCGCCCCCCGCTGGGTGGGCAATATATAATCTCCCTGGGGCTGGCCGAGGAGGTACTCGAAGTACATGCCTTCGCCTAGGGGTTTGCCAGAGGGGTCCTTAATGTTAGCTAAACCCTTGTACCAAAAATACTTGAACTCTGGATCAAACCCCAGGAACTGAGCTAAGTATAGTCCCGGGTCAAAGAACTGAACATAAGTCTCCTTATTGATTTTGAGGTCGCTCCTATCATCGGGCACTAGGGCCAGAGCCGGATGTGGCCTGGCAAGGGATACAATGATAACTGTAAATAGCAAAAGAAGTATCCAGCTACACGAGAAATATTTTATTTTCATAACAGCCCTCCTTTCAAGACAAGGGTTGGATATAGACCACTAACTAATCAAACAGCACCACAAAAAAGAAAAACCCCGGTATACCCGGGGTCAATAAAAGCTTACTATCTATGCGAAATAATAATATTTATCCAATCATACGTAGCACTCATCACATGAACGCGTATGTTATTAGAAGTATAAAAATCCTTACCTTCAAGACGATAAGGGATGGTTGTCTTTCCCTTATAATACTCTGCCACCTGTCTAGCAAAATCTTTCCCAAACTTACTGGCCAGGATTATCTCCACCTGCTTGTACCCTTCTTCGGTGCCCCCGTCGTTTAAGGGAGCTACACCGATCTCCATTTCAATCGTATCGGTAAAGCGGGGCACTATATTAACTCCCGCATGTGTCTTAAACAAATACTTCGGCATCACAGAATCCCTATAAGCCAGTCTCCCATCTGGGTCCGGTATCTTATATCCCCTATCAATCCACACCCAATCCTTAAACAGTTCCACCGCCTTGCCCACGTCGGGCCTGGGGTCACCTTTTGGCCAGAGATAAATTACCTGGTTCCCGTCATCCCAGCCCACTTCATAACCCAGGGCCTCCGCTACGTAGCGGGCGGGCAGGTAGACCCGGCCGTCTCTTAGTACCGGGATAACATCCATTTCCCGGGGTTGCTCGCCCACGTACATGACCGTACCGCCAACAGCCAGGGTGATAGTTGCTTTATCGGTGATCAGGGTGACGGTATTGGCTGAAGGGCTCCAGGATACTTTATCGTCCGGCACGCCCAGGGCCCTGGCCAGGTAGCGCACGGGTATAAACGCCCGGCCCTGCTCGATAAACGGTGCCGCATCGGTTTTCACGGGCATTACGTTGTCGATGATGTACTCTGCCTTGCCCACCATGAAGGCGGCGCATTTGGTCTCGGCGGCCTGGGCTGTAGTTGCCCCGGCAAAAATAAGAAAAAAGACGGCAAACCAAAAGGCTGGAATAGATAGCTTGCGCTGCATAGTAATACCCTCCTTCTACTTAAAACTACCGCGGATGAACGATTTGTTTATCATCCTTCCTACCATTTTAGCCAGCGTTTTCCATACAATCAATCTCTGAGGCTGTTGATCAGCTTTTGGGAATTATCCTCGGCGCTACCGTAGAATGGACATATATGCTCACCACCTCCCCATAATCCGGCCGCACCACCCTTATCCAGGGCCCTATTTTTACCGGGAAACTGATGACGGCCGTAACCGAAGGCCTCACAATTGTCTCCCTGAAATCGCCGTACTGGTAACTAAAAGGCACCTCGTTGACCACACGGAAATACTCTACCCTCACCGGACCGTCGACAATGGAACCAGGCTGGGGATTATTCCGGGCATCCAGCCGCAAATTTTCCCTCAAGCAAGAGTAAAACGCCTCTCCCGCTTCCTGGGACAAAATAACCACCCTGGGGTTTTCGGCATCGGAAAGGGCGGCCATATCCACCTGGGCAGCTGCGGCCTTAAGGGCAAGATTCAGGGCGTGCCTGGCATTGATCTTCACGGCGAAAAGGTAGCCTATATCCAAAACTAAAGCTGTAAGTGCCAGGGCTACCAGAGTAAAGAAGAGTGTAAATATGCCCGCCGAACCCCTACTATCTTTTATCGCCTGGTAAAGTCTATTCTTACCTCGTTCCTGTAAAGCGAACAACATCCTTCGACTCCTTTCGCGTTTCTCTGGAGTTATACTATTCTTGAGTTAGCAATGCTCTTGGGTTCCGGTGTATCCCGTCCATAACGAAAACATTAAGCTCGTTAAGCGTATATTTCCTAAAGTGGCCTAAAGCCCCGAAGAATGGTGGCTTTAGTGTATAGAC
Organism: Thermanaeromonas sp.; assembly: GCF_021890735.1. Classification (GTDB taxonomy): domain Bacteria; phylum Bacillota; class DSM-521; order Neomoorellales; family Neomoorellaceae; genus Thermanaeromonas. Next base: position 2,878 of record NZ_JAKKUR010000030.1, on the reverse strand, counting down.
ATTTTGGCAAAATAATACAAGCAGGGGGGATACATTCTATGCCAAAACTTTATGTTCCCATTCTTAAGTGGAAAGAAGGAGAACGGGTGGCGTTGCGTTGGTTGTCAGAAGAGGTTAAAAATAATATATGTCCTGTAATAAATGTTATGAAGGATACCAAACCAGATAGTTTCGCCAGTGAGGTTATAAAAAACTGGGGCGAAGGACGGCAGTTTTACCTTGATTTTCATCCAACATTTCCAGACGACTTGAATGATTTTGTAGAAGCAGTATTAGCCGAACCTGAAAGCTCAAGGCTAGCTATAATACCTGTTATATCAGCAAGCAAACCACCAGAGTATTTTCAATTAATCCGTGAAAACGCCCACTTATTTACCAATGGAATTGCTTTAAGGGTAGGGATTCAGGACCTCGAGAACACACATGCTTTTGAGGAGGGGTTCTGTAAAGAGGCAGGGATAGATAAACAGTCTATCGATTTAATTGTGGATTTAGGTGGAATAGTACGATTACCTCAAGAGGTCATTAAATCGCTGGCTGCCTTTATATGCTTCGTGCTTACACAAGTAAGGGCCTCTGAATTTAGAAATGTAATAGTGGCGGGGGCATCTTTCCCCGAAAGCTTAAATGTCCCCCAAAACAAAGTGTCAATACTGCCAAGAAAAGAATGGATACTATGGAAAGAGGTTTATGACAAACATTCATATGCTATCTTCGGGGATTATGGGCCCGACGACCCCGAGGATGAGGAATACGAACACGGCATTACTATAATACCAACTATTAGATACACTTATGGAGATTCCTGGCATATTGTCCGAGGTGTTCGAGATCCCAGAAACCCCTATGACTATACACAATTTCACGGCTTATCACAAACACTAGTTAAAATGACCGACATCTTCTGTGGTAAAGATTTTAGTTGGGGCGATATGAAGATTTATGAATGTGCTAACCGGGTATGTACTGGCTCCAGCAATTGTAACCATGGAAATATGAGAAGCTGGGTACCCATTAATACCAACCATCACCTCACGTACGTAACACATCAGGTCTCCATGCTTGTCTCTTCTTAAGGCAATCTCTAACATGGGCTTTGAGTTCTTCCAGAGAAATATTTTCTGCCACATAGGCCCAAAGCTTAGAACGTGTTAGTTTCTTTATTTCTTTACCCACATTGTGGCGCATAAGCAAATCCAGGAGCTCATCTCGCCAGAGAAACTGGGCCAAAGAAAAGGCATCAACATTGGTATTGCTTTCAGGTTGACGCATATCTGTTATAGCAATCTCACCTGAATCCATCCGGGTTGCTACCTTAATTCCCCACCAAGGAGGTATTAAGGTAGCAACTTCCTCTAAATGACTGGCACCAGTAACGATAGTAATAGTATCAAATACCCGGTTATATATTTTAATTTGTCCTGGTAGTCTCTCCAGGGTGTCTCGGTCGCTCTTTATCTCATAGCCATGCAAAGCACCATTAACTAAAGCAATATCAATTCGAGCTTCACCTTGGCAAATCTTCAGCTCGTGTACGATCAACGTGCCTGGCTCTTTACCATATTTTTCTATAAGACTATTACAAATCTCTCGCCTGATTTCCCTGTCGCTAGTTACCATAACAGCCTTCTCCGTTCCGGCAAAATGCTGCTTGCCGTTTATATTATAACTCATTAATATGCCAAAGTACCCCCTCAAAGATTACAGTAAATTTGCCGTCATATTAAAATCAGGAAACTGCTAAGTGCAAGAAAGAGAATTCACTTATTCAAAAAACGCCTCGCTTGTGGCCACCGCCTTGGTCTTAAGGGTAAGCTGCTCCTCCCGGATAAGCCATTGCCCCAGGGTCCCCACCAGGAAAGTCTTAAACCTCACAGGATATACCACGCCTACGACTATTTCCTGGCCCCGCTGCACGTTCATACCGGCCGGTGTCCCCCAGATCACCATGGTATCACTGGAATAATAAGGGGCCCCGGCCAGGAAATCCACACCCAGATCTTTGCCGTTTACCGTCCACTGCTTAAGATAAGCTGCCGTCTCCTGCCTGATACTTTCCGAAAACCTCCCCTCAGAGGAAGCCCTCGCTGCCGCCGAGGCTGTAGCATAGTTCACCACCGCCCAGTCGTACATCACAAAGCCCATCTCGATAAGGAGGAAAAACAGCATTAAGAAAAGTGGCAGCACCAGGAGGGCTTCTATAAGGCTGTTCCCGCGCTGATCTCTAAGAAACCGCAAAACCACTAGCACCACCTCAAAAGATAAGGCCGCCAAGGTATCTCCCGGCGGCCTCCTAGAATCAGGGCGTGCCGATAGAATTTATCCGGGATGCCATCTCAGTGAATTTGGTACCTATGGCCGTAGCCAGGGTGACGAGAAAAGGCGAGATGGCCAGCACGAAAAGTATGATCCACAAAGCATTCTCAATGAAAGTGGAGCCGCGCTGGTCACGCAAGAGTTTTTTCATCAGCCTCACGCCTTTACTGCCCTATATTGGGAACTACTACCGAGGAAATAGCATTCTGGATAGCTTCTAATTTAGGCTTTACGCCCTGGCTGGCCAGGGCATAGCCTGCACCGGCTACGAGCAGTACCACGACTATAATCCACAACCCGTTCTCAATAAAAGCCGAACCTCGCTGGTCGCGTAAAAAGTTCACCAGCTTTTTTATAAAACCCATGTTACACCACCTACCTCCTTCCCTGGCACGCCCTAAAAAATAAAAAAGCGCAGGTAAGACCGCGCTTCGATGGCTCGCTCAGTGTGCAACTAGCTATGCTATGATAAAATAAGCTTGGAGCCAGTATCGGGCAGTATAAGAATGTTAGTCGCTACTTGGGTGCAATCGGCACCCCTATGGAATGCCCACCACCTAAA
>NZ_JAKKUR010000029.1 GCF_021890735.1 Thermanaeromonas sp. | reverse complement strand
TTAGGCTTTTGTTATACATGGTAGAAGTCTGGCGGGATGTTTACAACAACACTCCTTTAAACTTAAGGGAGCGCAAGGACTTTCGTCTGCCGCCCATCATCCCGGCAGTTTTGTATAATGGGGCTACCAACTGGACAGCAGCCCGGACCTTTAAAGAAATGCAGGCGGGTTACGAGGAATTTGGCAAGTACCTTCTCGACTTCCGTTACCTTCTTTTTGATGTAAACCGTTACAGCGAAGAAGAGCTTCTTAAGGCGGCCAATTTGATAGCCAGTGTTTTTTTGTTAGACCAAAGGATTAGCCCCCAAGAGCTGGTGAAACGCCTGAGGAAGCTGGCCGGGGTAGTAAAAACTCTCAGCCCTGATGAGTTCCGTTATCTAATGGCGTGGCTGAAGAATGTCATAAAACCTAAAATGCCTGCTGACATGCAGGCTAAAGTGGATAGCTACCTAGATGCGACTAATCCCTGGGAGGTGGAGAAGATGATAAGCAACCTGGAATTGGTACTAGAAGAAATGCAGCGGGAGGCTTGGTTAAGGGGACTGGAGAAGGGTAAACTTGAAGGTGAACTCGAAGGCGAACGTAAAGCCAAACTGCAAGTAGCCGAAAACTTACTGCTTCTCAATGTTGACGTGGACACCATTGTCAAAGCCACGGGGCTTAGCTTAGAAGAAATAGAGAAGCTAAAGAAACAGCTAGAACACTGAAGCGCTGCTATTGGCTCTTTCGCGACAGCCTTATCTTCGAACCGTCCTTTGGCCGGGACGGACTTGCTGCGAAATAATGCGAGCCGTGGCGTGTTGGTCGTTTAAGTCCAAATTATCGGGGGCCAGTACACCGGTGGTGGTGCAGGCGCCATGAGGCACTTGACAGCTTCAACAAGCTATAAGGCTTGAGGTAGAAACATAAGGAAGTTATAATAAAGATGGGCGAAGGAGTCCGGGAAAGAAACCGGGCTTTTTATTTTTAAGGTTATAAATTTTAAGGGGGGCTTTTCATGGAAGAACTGGCCCAAAAACTTGTTTCCTGGATACGGGAGAGGGTGAAAGAGAGCGGGTGCCGGGGTGTGGTGTTCGGTTTAAGCGGGGGGCTAGATTCTGCCACAGTGGGCGCCCTGTGCCGCCGTGCTTTACCTGAGAGTTGCCTGGGGCTCATCCTCCCTTGCTACAGCCACCCCCGCGATGAGGAGGATGCCCGGCGGGTGGCGGAAGTTTTCGGCATCCCTTATAAGGTTATAGTGCTCGACAGGGTGTACGACGCCCTGGTCGAGGTCCTTACGGAATGTGCTTCCAGTGCGGGCGAGCGGTCCCTGGCCCTAGCGAATATAAAGCCCCGACTGCGCATGGTAGCCCTGTATTACTGGGCCAACGAGCTCAATTATTTGGTGGTAGGTACCGGTAACCGGAGCGAGTTGGCTGTAGGCTACTTTACTAAATACGGTGACGGGGGCGTGGATATTTTGCCCTTGGGAAACCTGGTTAAAACCCAGGTGAGGGAGCTGGCCAGGTACCTGGGGGTGCCCCAGGATATAATAGATAAGCCTCCCAGCGCAGGTCTCTGGGAGGGACAGACGGATGAAGAAGAGATGGGGCTTAAGTATGCTGAGCTAGACCGTTATCTTTTGACAGGAGAGGCCCCGCCCGAGGTGGCGCAAAGAATCGAGGCTCTGGTGGCAAGAAGCGAACATAAAAGGCGCCTTCCGGCCGTACCTCCCTTTTAAAAGGCCTGTTAAGATGCTTGACGGTGGGGGTTAAAAGAGGTAGAGTAGGTAAGGGTAAGCGGAGCAGAAAGGGGAATACTCATGCCCCGGGGTGAAGGTATCCCTCAGGTGCCCTTGGCCTTTATCGGCGGTTCAGGGACCTTTTCCCTGGATTTGCCGGAGGACCTGGGCCTGGAAGGGGTGGAGGTTTTAGGCCGGGACCTGGTGTACCCCACACCCTTCGGACCGAGCCCTGCCTTTAAGCTCTTTTCCCTCCCCACCGACCCGCCGCGTCTTGTGCTGACGGTCAAGATGCACGGCCGGATGCCGGGTGTCTCCTGGGGGGAGGCTTCAAAGAGGCTATTTTGGGTCTTGGGCCAGGCCGGGGTAAAAAAGGTCATTGCTGAAGGCGGTGTGGGAAGCATCAACCCCCTCCTCGACCCCCTGGACATCGTCGTACCTGCGGATTATATAGACTTTTCTTTACGGCGTGACGTGCATTTAAGCGAAGACTACCTTCTTATCATGCGGCAGCCCCTCTGCCCCTCTTTGCGCGCTGCCCTGGTGGCGGCAGCCAAGGAGGCCCCCTTAAACCGGGTCTTCGACCGGGGCGTGTACTTGGTTACCGAGGGGCGCCACTTTGAGAGCGAAGCGGAGATAAGGGTTTTCAGGCAGTGGGGGGCCGACATAGTCGGCCAAACCCTCTGCCCTGAAGTTTATCTCGCCCGGGAGATCGGGGCCTGTTATGCGGGTATATATCTGGTGGTAAATTATGCCGAAGGGGTGGTAAAACCCTGGGAGCATAAGGTTTTAAAAGACATCTTTTTTGAGCAAGCGGAGCCCTTCGCCCGCATCATCTTCCGAGCACTTATGGATCTTCCTTTGGAAGACGGCTGCGCATGCAGAGACTTGCGCAAGGATACCTTATTGCGGCCAGAGAATATAGGTCGCGGCAAGCGGAGTTCGGGCTAGCCCGAAAAAGCTTTCAGGGGGAAAGTTTATGCTTGAGGAAGCCGTTCTTAAGGGCCCCCTAGGGGATATAGCGGAGAAGGTCTTTGAAGGCGAAAGGCTCAGCCGGGAGGACGGGATACGGCTCATGGAGAGTGACGACCTCCTGGCCGTAGGCTTCCTGGCTGATTTTGCCCGCAAGAAAAAGGTGGGCGATGAAGTTTATTTCATCAACAACGCCCACATAAATTATACGAACGTATGCCGCAACCTTTGCTCTTTCTGCGCCTTCGGCCGCCCTGCCGATGCCGAAGGTGCTTATACGTTGAGCATAGAAGAGATAGCCCAAAAAGCGGAGCACTACCGGAAGTACGAGCCTACTGAGATCCACATCGTCGGCGGGTTAAACCCCGCCCTTCCTTTCAGTTACTACGAGGACATGCTCCGCACCATAAAAGAGATCTTGCCTCAAGCCCACCTGCAGGCCTTCGATGCGGTAGAGATAGATTTTATAAGCGAAATTTCGGGTTTGAGCTTAGAAGAGGTGCTCTTAAGGCTTAAAGAAGCGGGCCTGGGGTCTTTGCCCGGAGGCGGGGCCGAGATCTTTAACCCGGCCGTACGGAGCAAAATATGCCCGCGTAAAATAAGCGGTGAGCGGTGGCTAGAGGTGCACGCCACGGCCCACAGGTTAGGAATCCGTACCAACGCCACCATGTTGTACGGACACATTGAAAGCCTGGAGGACAGGGTGGACCACCTCCTCGCCCTGCGCGAGCAGCAGGACAGGACAGGCGGCTTTATGGCCTTTATCCCCCTGCCCTTCCACCCTGCCAATACAGGGCTTAAACATCTTCCCCCCACGACGGGATATGACGATCTGAAAACCCTGGCCGTCTCCAGGCTCCTTTTGGACAATTTCGACCACATCAAGGCCTTCTGGATAATGCTTACCCCCAAGGTGGCCCAGATAGCCCTGCACTTCGGTGTGGACGACCTGGACGGCACGGTGCGCGAGGAGCACATAGCCCACGATGCTGGCGCGGAAACTCCCCAGTACCACCCGGCAGAAGAATTTTTGCGCCTCATCCGGGAGGCCGGGCGCATCCCAGTAGAGCGGGACACTTTGTACAATGTTGTCCGGAGGTATTAGAAGGCGGGCTTGTATGTGCGTGCTTCCTCGCGTGGGCAGGGTGTCTTATTTGAACTGCCTGCCTGTTTTTTATGCCTTGGAACAGGGCAAGGTAGACATCCCGGGTACGGTTGTGGCGGGGCCTCCTGTGGAGCTAAACCGGGCCCTGGCGGAAGGCGAGCTGGAGGTCACGGCAGTATCGTCCTTTGCTTATGCACAACATTTTGACAAGTGCCTCGTGCTGCCCGGGCTTTCCATCTCTTCTTCCGGCCCGGTTAAAAGTGTGGCCCTTTTCAGCAAGCGGCCCATACAAGAGCTAGAAGGCCAAAGTATCTCCCTTACTCCCTATTCGGCAACCAGCGTGGCCTTGCTGGAAGTTTTGCTTAAAAGGCTTTACGGTGTGGAGGCCAGGTTTTTTCGCCGGCCGCCGGGTGCGCCGTTATGGTGGGCGCCCGAAGGCGAAGAGGAGCCGGCCGCAGCTTTAGCCATAGGCGATGAGGCCCTCCAGGCCTGGAAATTAGCCGGGGGCCTATTCGTCTACGACCTGGGAAAAGAGTGGTACGGGTTTACGGGGCAGCCCATGGTGTTCGCCCTGTGGGTGGTAAGGGAGGAGTTTGCCCGGGAGCATCCTGAGAAGCTAAAGGCTATATGGCAGGGCCTTCTGGCCTCCAAGGCCTGGGGCAGGGAGCACCTTGCTGAGGTGGCTCAAGAAGCAGCCCGCCTTTCGGGGCTGTCTTTGGGCGAGATGGTGGAATATTTCGGGGTATTAGAGTACGACCTCGGGCCGGAGCATATAAGGGGGCTTAAGACCTTCTACCGGTATTGCTATGAGGAGGGCCGGCTCTCTTGCCTGCCGGAAATAAGGATATGGGAGAGATATTAATGCAGGGGATAGTAAAGGAGATAGCAGCCAAGGTTTTCGAAGGGAAAAGGATCTCCTTTGAGGAGGGCCTTGAGCTGTGGGAGAAGGCCGATACCCTCCTTTTGGGATATCTTGCGGATACGGTGCGGCGGAGACTGCATCCGGACGGAGTGGTCACCTTTGTGGTGGACCGGAATATAAATTATACGAATATATGCACCTGCGGGTGCCATTTCTGTGCCTTCTTTAGGCCCCCGGGCCACCCGGAAGGGTACGTTCTAACCCGGGAGGAGATCTTCCGCAAGATCGAGGAAACCTTAGAAGCCGGGGGAACGCAGATTTTGATGCAAGGCGGGCTCCATCCTGATCTGGGGCTTTCGTTTTTTGAGGAGCTTTTCCGTGAGATCAAGGCCCGCTACCCTATAACCCTGCACTCCCTATCCCCTGTCGAGGTGGATTTTCTTGCCCGGAAGGAAGGATTGGCCGTAGAAGAAGTGCTGCGGCGCCTTAAGGAAAGCGGGCTTGATTCTCTGCCCGGTGGAGGCGCGGAAATACTGGTGGACGAGGTTAGACAAAGGATAAGCCCCAGGAAGACCCCTGTTTCCCGCTGGCTTGAAGTCATGCGCGCGGCACACCGTCTGGGGATGAAGTCTACGGCTACTATGATGTTCGGAAGCGTAGAAACGTTAGAGGACCGGCTTAAGCACCTGGAGGAGCTGCGCCGGCTCCAGGATGAGACGGGGGGCTTTACCGCCTTTATACCCTGGAGCTACCAGCCGGGAAATACGGCTTTAGGAGGCAAGCCGGCTACGGCAGAAGACTACCTTCGCACCCTGGCCATAAGCCGTATTTATCTAGATAATATCCCTAATATACAGGTATCCTGGGTGACCCAAGGGGCTAAAACGGCCCAAATCGCCCTCTCTTTTGGGGCTAACGATTTTGGTTCCACCATGCTCGAGGAAAACGTGGTGAGGGCTGCAGGGGCCGTATTCCGCTGCTCTAAGGAAGATATTATAAGGGTGATAAAGGACGCAGGCTTCCGTCCAGCCCAGCGGGATAATTTATACAATGTACTGCGTTACTTTTAACACTTCTTCCCGTAAAGCCTTGAAGCAAGGGAAAGGCCATCTTTTCTAGGATACCTGCTTTTACCCTCCCAGCTCTACCACCTCTTCTATCTCTTTAAGAAAACCCCGTTCCCTCCGGATCCTTACCTTCTTCTCCAGCGCAACTTCCCCCTTTAAAAGGGCCAAAGCCCTGTCCTCTTCTGCCCTATCCACTTGCAGGGCCAGGCCGCAAAGCGAGCTTATCTCCCGGGGCATGGGTAAGAGCCTTCCTTCTAATCCCGCTGCCTGTAGCACCTTTTCTGCCTTTAAAGCCTGGTGCGTTGAAGGAAAGGTGAAGAGGGTGAATTCCTGCATCCGCATTACCTCCGTAACTCTGGTGCCGGTTTGACCTTTTTGCTATAATTTTACTATAATTTGAGTACTACAATATTACAGGTGGTTACAATGCCGGGTCTAGTAAGGTTAAACTTAGACCGCATAATACGCCAGGTGCAGGAAGCCTTGAAGAATTTTCCCCAGGTAGCCGGAGCTTATCTATTTGGTTCGAGTTTGGGCCCTTGCCGCCCTGACAGCGATATCGACCTGGGTCTTATCCTGGAACCCGGAATAAAACCGGATAGCGAAGAGGGCGATACACTAGAGGCAGATATCGCCCTTTATCTGCCCCCTATAGACGGACACCCTTTCGACATAGTTCTCCTGGACCCGGACAAACCGTTATTTACCTTTCATGCCCTGAAAAAAGGCAAGCTCATCTACTGCCGTAACATGGAACGAGTTACCGATGTGATTGAGTACGTAAGCCGCAGATATGCCGATCTCTATCCCCGATATATCCGGGCCCTGGAAGAGGTTATCTCTGAAGTTACGGAAAGGTGATGGAAAAATGGCGCTCGACCGTCAGCGGATAATCTCCAAAATTAGCTATATCCGTGAACAGGTAACCAGCATAAGAGATTTGCTAGACAAAAAGACTAAAGAAGAGATACTGGGAGACCCGCGACGCCATGCGTGTGCTTCTTGAAGAAGGAGCTAAGCGATTTCGACAAGTTTATTCAGGAGATCAAAAGTGTCCTCTCCTCTGAACGCTGACTTCCACCCCATGGCTAAAGCCAGGGGGTTCCTGAAAGTGGCTTACGCCGCTTCAGGAACGCTGTTCGCCGCCCTTAAGGGCGTTCCGACAGCGGATTTGAGGCGGCTTTCCCACCGGTGGCGGTTCCACCGGAGTACTAACGGCCTCTGGGGCGTGGCCTCCGCCCCGTGCCCCTTCGAGGAGCCCTTGAGGAGTATATTTAAAGCAGCATTGGCATCTGCGTGCCATACTAACCCGCAGTTCGGACAATAGGCTTTATTTCGCACTAACCTGTTGATGAGGCCTCCGCAGACGGCACAAGTAGATGAAGTACCCTGGGGCTCTACCGGAACGACGACAATATTTTCTTTGACGCACGCGTCTTCAATCGCCTTCCTGAGCATGCGGAAGGTCCAGAAGTTGTGGACCAGCAGGTTCTGCGGGCCGAAATCCATGTCTGCGCGGATATCTGTCAGGTTTTCGATAAACAGAGTTCCTACTCCGTTTTTCTTGAGGATCCTGGCAATCTGTTTGGCAAGCGCTTCAAAGGCGTGCTTTAACCTTTTACTTCGCTTGCGGTATAGGAGCTTGAGTTTTCGCGAAGTCTTCCTCCCGGTCCTGTTCAGCCGTGCCTGCTCCCGGGAAATCATCTTCGTCCAGTAGAGAAAGTCCTTCCAGAGTTCTCTACCGGAGAAGAGGAGTTGGTAGTCAAGGCCTTCCACGGCAAGGGCACCGAAGGTTCTGGCCCCGAGATCTAGCCCGGCACACTTCGGTGGTCTGGCCTTTGCAACAGGATCGGGTACCTCCACGACTTGGTGGGCGTACCAGCGCCTTTTAACCGGGTCGTACTTGAGTTCTAACGTCTTGGGTTGCCCGTGAAACTTCAGCAGGCCTTTTGTATGGAGCAGGAGTCTATCCCCGCTGCCGTTGCGGAGATCTCTGGGCAATGTGAGGCTCAAGATTTTCGCGGTGAGTGAGTAGGAAGTGGGTGCTTTGACGGGGATAACTCTGAAGAAACGCTTTCCGGTCTTCCGATCCTTCCAGTACCGGGGCAGGGATGGGCACTGTGCCAGCTTACCCTTCCGGTACAGGCGGAGGCAGGCGAAGAACGCGTCCCACGCCCTCCGTGCTTTCTTGATTACCTCCTGCCCGATGTGAGCGGGCAGGGCTTTGTAGGCCGGGTGCTCCTTGAACTCGGAGCAGAGGGCCTCATAGGAGGGCACTGGTTCGCCCTTCAGGAAGGCCTGCCTGCACCTGAACTGGACAACGTTCCAGAGCGCGGCACAGCGGTCCCCGATGATCTCCAGGACCCGCTTCTGCCGTTTGTCTGGGAGGACCCGGATGACGTTGGTGCGCTTCATGCTTCCATTGTAGCACAATTTGGGGCCGCTTTCATCCCCGGGCCTGAAGGCCGGGGCCTTCAGCGGCCAATTTTTTGGTAAATTGGGCACGGGAGCTCCCTTAAAAGCTCTTCTTTGCTGCGGGGAGGGGGCGCCTCTACCGGCCAGCCCAACTCCTTTAGCCTCTGGTATACTTCCCATATCCAGGGGAGGGCGAGCCCTACCTCTTCCACCAGCTTGCGGTCGGCGAACACCTCTTCCGGACGACCGCTAGTTACCAGCTTCCCTGCTTTAAGGATGAACACCTGGTCAGCCCAGGTATAGGCCAGATCCACGTCGTGGGTGGAAAGGATCACGGTTCGGCCCTGACGGTGGAGTTCCTCCAGAAAATCTATAAGCTGCCTTACCAATTGGGGATCTAAATAGGCTGTGGGTTCATCAAGGATAAGGACTTCAGGCTCCATGGCCAAGACTGCAGCCAAGCATACCCGTTTCTTTTGCCCGTAGCTCAAAAAGTGGGTAGGTTTATCGGCCAAGTCCTCTATCCCCGTAAGGGCCAGGGCCTTTTCTACCCTTCTCTTTACTTCTGCTTCAGGTAAACCTAAGTTGAAGGGGCCAAAGGATACCTCTTGTATAACGCTAGCTGAAAAGAGCTGGGTATCGGGGTCCTGGAAGACAATACCCACTTTCTGGCGCAAGTTTAAAAGGGAAGTGCGGTCGTAGCGCAGTTCTTTCCCCTCATATATTACCTTTCCCCGCTGGGGTTTTAGAATACCGTTAAAATGCAGGAAAAGGGTGGACTTGCCGGCTCCGTTAGGCCCTAGGATGGCTGCCTTGCTACCCTTGGGTATCTTTAAGGAGACGCCCTTTAAAGCCTGGGTCCCGTTGGGATAGGTGTAATCTAAGCCTTCAGTAGCCAATACGTACGACAAGCTTTCCACCTCCACCGGGCCAGGCGAGGGCTCCCAACAATATTAACCACAGCCCTATAAGGATTAAATTGCGCTTGGAAAGGTGGAAGGGATGTTCCAGGACCCGAAATTCTCCTTGATATCCCCGGGAACTTAAGGTTATATTGAGCATTTTGGCTTGCTCGTAACTTTTAAGGAAAAGGTTGCTTATAAGGTATCCTAAAGAACGAAAGGAACGGGGCAAGGAGCTATACCCCAGCCTGGAAGACTGGGAGATATACATCTTTATAGCTGTATCCAAGAGTACGGAGCTAAAGCGGTAGGTTAGGGTTAGAAGGTCGAGGACCAGTCCTGGAACCCGCAGGCGGCGCAAAACAGCGGTGCCGTCTACTATGGGAGTGGTGAGGGCCAAAAAGTAAAGGCAAGCTACGCTGGCCAGGGCTTTAAGGCAGGCCTTGGCAGCAACTAGCAGGCCCTCCCGGGTTACCCCTAACGTAAATCTTCCTAGGGATATGCTTAAGAGGAGGTCCGGGGTGGCGGTAACAGTAAGGGCTATAACGGCTCCGCTGGTTATCAAAAATGAAAGGGGCAGGAGAAGAAGCCGCAGGTAAAAGGCTACAGGAATACCTGCCACCCCTATCAAAAGCACGCTTACCACAACCAGCACGAAGATATAGATCTTGATCTGCGAGGTTGCTAAAAGGAAGATTAAAGTGGCCAGGACAAAGAATATTTTTTCCGCCGGGTGTACATACCGGAGCCGGTTGCTGTAAGCGTACTGTTCAAGGACGCTCACGATTTCCCTCCCTATCCTTCCGGCCCTTAAGATAGCCGAGATAATAGCAAACAACACCGCTACCTATGGCAGCCTGGGCAGCAAAAAGAAAACTTTCTACTTCGCCGCTGGGGGGCTCCCATAGGGCGCTGAACCAGGGCTTGTATTCGGGGTTGACCTCGCTTATAGCTTCTTCAGCGAGGCTATCCGCCCCTGCAAACTCGGCCTCCTTCTGGATTACAAAGGGTATTATTACGAGGACAATTACGATCAAAAGTAAGAGGGTATTCTTCCACGCTAAGTTCAATTAAGCTCCCCCCTTCTCTTGCAGGACAGCCAGCTCCTTAAGCTCTTCCTTGTTGTAGGCGAAGAGGTAATTGAAGACGACTACTGTAAGCAAGCCTTCGCTTATGGCCAGAGGGACTTGGGTTACGGCAAAGATGCTTATAAATTTAGCGAAGGAACCCCAGATCCCCGTATCCGGTGCCGGGAAGGCCAGGGCAAGCTGCAGGGAGGTGACCACATAGGTAGCCAGATCTCCTAAAGCTGAAGCCAGGAAGACGTTGAAGCTTAAGGGTACTTTGGTTTTCTTTAGGAATTTATAAATGCCGTAGGAGGTTAGGGGGCCTACTACGGCCATAGAGAAGGTGTTGGCTCCTAAAGTAGTCAACCCGCCGTGGGCTAAGAGAAGGGCCTGGAACAGAAGCACTATGGCGCCCAGGACGCTCATGGCCGCCGGTCCAAAAAGAATGGCGCCTAAACCTACTCCGGTAGGATGAGAGCAGCTCCCGGTCACAGAGGGAAGTTTTAAAGCAGAAAGGACGAAGGTAAAAGCTCCGGCAAAACCTAAAAGAAGCTTAAGGCCCGGCTGACCGGAAACTTTAGCTTTGAGGCTTTTTACCCCCCAGCCCCAGAAGGGAAGGACTAGAATAAACCATAAGGCTGCCCACCCTAAGGGCAGGAAACCTTCCATGATGTGCATGGCATAGGCAGGGGGCGGCGCAAGAAGGGAAAGGAGAATAAGATGAAGACTTAGGATTAGAATTAACTTGGCATACCTTGAAAACATTTCAGGTGGGTTTAAAACCCTAGCCTCCTTTCTTTATCCTGGATTATTCCGCTAAAAGCTTAAGTATTTCTTCGAGGGAGGTTACTGGATGCTGGTGTTTTAGAGGGGGACGCTTGATAATTACTACAGGGATATGGAGGTCTAAAGCAGCTTCTATTTTGGTATCAGTCCCCCCGGCAGGGCCCGAGTCCCGGGTGACTATTACTTTGGCTTTGTAGGCTTTGAACAATGCCTTATTTAGTTCCCGGGAAAAGGGACCTTGCATAGCCACTATATCCCGGGGGGTAAGGCCAAGGTCTTGACATTTTTTTACCACGCGGTGCTCTGGTAGGACCCGGACCACTATCCGTTTGCCCTTTAATTCCTGGCTGGACAAAAATACTTCCAAGTTATAGGTGCCGGTGGTAAGGAAAATGGTGTCCCCCAGCCTGGCGGCAAGTTGGGCTGCTTCCACCCACCCATATACTTCATGGATTAAGGGGTGGCGAGGGACATCAGTTTCGGAACGCAAGAAGCGTACGCACGGTATATCCTGCTTAAGGCAGTAATTTTCCAAGATGGTAGAAACCTCGCTGGGGTAAGGCAGGCTAAAATCTACTACCATATTAAGGCCGTGTTCCTGGGTTACGCGCTGTAAGGTTTCTTCGGTAATGGGTCCTATAAGAGCTTCCTGTGCCCCGTCCTCCAGGGCAAGCCTTTGGCCATACTCGCTGCCCGTCCAGGCCAGAACTATAAAGCCTTACCCTACGAGCCTGTGTGTCAGCTCCCGGGCCTCCCTGGTGCTCCCGATTATCAGTACAGCCTTCCCTCTACCCTCACCTGCCTTTTGTGCCACAGTTTCCCCTTTCGCCTCCCACGGAAGAGATTACTAAAAAACCCCGGTTTGTCACCACCGGGGATAAGGTCTTAAAAGTTTTGCCCCCGGAGACAAACCCACCCCTTCTACCAGGCAGGTCTTCCCGGGCGGCGGTCATAGCTCACCTCAAGCTACCCTTCACTTTAAGGAAGGGAACCTTTTTGAGGCAGCTCTCCCTCCCGTCCCAACCTCTTAAGGCTTGCCTTCTCGAGGCTAAGCCACCTGGAAAAATAAAAAACCTTCTGCCCTACAATGGTAACAGAAGGTGTAACTCTTCCCTGTACCACCCCCTATCCCTCGTAGGGACATGGCACTAAGAGACGGGCAGGTCTCCTGGCTCCAGTTCATCGCTGCCCACGCCTTCCCAGGCTTGATCAAAGCCCAGTGGCTTTAATGTGGGCCTGCTCCCTGTCACAGTGGCGGGACCGCGTCAGATTTTCACTGACTTCCCTCGGCTACCAATAGTGGTAGCCATCCCGTCTCCTTCCCTATGGAATTTTCGTTTTTATTATACTGGAGCGGCCTCTACTATAGCAAGAGGTTTTTCAAAAGAATAGCATATGGTATAAGGATTCTATCTTAAAGAAGGGAGTGGTTGACTGTGGATGATATTCAGCGCTTTTTAACAATTATGGGGGCTATCTTTGCTGCCACGCAAGGAATAGTGGAGCAGCTCAAGGCCCGCTGGCCCTGGCTGGGCAAGGAAGAGGCCGACCCCGTAAAGGAAGAAAAAAGGAAGACGCGGGTACTTTTGACCAGCGCTGTGGTAGCAGCTCTTTTGGCTGGTATGGCGGCGGTAGATGTTTTCGCGATGCTGGGGATAAACGGGGTCCTCGCTGCTTTTAAAGCCGCCCACCCTACCCTGTACCGGCTCCTTAATATGGTAACCGTAGGTCTTCTCTCTACCTTCGGCAGCCCCTTCTTGCACGAAATCTTAGACATCCTTATTGAGTTTAAGCAACATATAAGGCTTCGCAATCAGGATGCGGAACTTAAGCTTTTAAAACTCCCTTCTGGAGACAAAGATAAAGCTTAGACAATGGCCTGCTGCAGGACCGAAGTTTTAGGCCAGGGCTGCGGGTAACAGGGCCGGCGCCCGGGTTTTAAGTTTCCTGGTCTAACTTAAACCATCTATGCAGGGCTTGCATGGCCCTGGTGAGGTGCTCTTCATCGATGATGCAGGAGACCTTTATCTCTGAGGTGCTTATCATATGGATGTTGATGCCTTCCTCGGCCAAGCAGGCGAACATACCCGCCGCCACGCCGGGGTTGGTGATCATTCCTGCACCTACGATGGAGACCTTGGCCACTTTGTCATCGTAGGCTACGGCGCTGGCCCCGATCTGTTCTTTGACCCTTTCGGTAACTTCTACGGCCTTAGCGAGGTCATCGCGGGCTACGGTAAAGGCTATATCATTTATGCCATTCCGCATGGCGCTCTGGACGATCATATCTACATTGATGCTTTCCTTGGCCAGGGCTTCAAATAAGGCCCGGGCGATACCCGGCCGGTCGGGAACATCATAGATGGCTATCCTGGCCACGTTACGGTCGCCGGCTACGCCGGTCACTACCATAGCCTTCTCCATATCCTGCACCTCTTTTACTATAGTGCCTTCGTTGTTGTTGAAGCTTGAACGTACCTCTAAGATCACATTATGGAGCTTGGCGAACTCGACGGACCGGGCCTGGAGTACCTTGGCCCCCAAGCTGGCAAGCTCCAGCATCTCATCATAAGAAATGCAGCGCAACTTGCGGGCTTCCGGGACCACCCGGGGGTCGGCGGTGTAGACCCCGTCCACGTCGGTGTAGATCTGGCACAGATCGGCCTTTAAAGCTGCCGCCAGGGCCACGGCAGTGGTATCCGAGCCGCCCCGCCCCAAGGTGGTAATCTCATTATCTTGTGTGGCTCCCTGGAACCCGGCTACAATTACGATCTTGCCCGCATCCAACTCGCGCCTTAGCCTTGTGCAGTCAACATCCAGGATGCGAGCCTTGGTATGCACGCCATCGGTTAAGATGCCCACCTGGGGTCCGGTGAGAGAGATGACAGGCTCTCCCAAGTCCTGTATGGCCATGGCGAGAAGAGCGATGGACATCTGCTCACCCGTAGCGAGCAACATATCCAGTTCCCGGGCCGGGGGGTCAGGGCTTATCTCTTTAGCCATAGCTATGAGCCGGTCGGTAGTATCACCCGGCGCCGAGACTACCACTACTACCTGGTGGCCGGCCCTCCGGGTCTCCACTACCCTCCGGGCCACACTTTTTACCCTCTCTGGGCCGTCTACGGACGTGCCTCCGTATTTTTGCACAATCAAGGCCATAATTGACCCTTCTCCTCCTCGGTACGGAAAGTTTTATGCCACCCGATATGCCTCAAATAACTCCTTAACAGAGAATAGCGCCCTGGCTTGCAGGTTTAAGTTCTTTGATTTCGCATTTTACCCCGTTATCTTCAAAGGCCTTCTTCATGGCCGCTCCTACTTTAGGTGAACTCCCCCGGCAGAAGGCTATCACGGCAGGTCCTGAGCCGCTTAAGGTTACCGCCAAGGCCCCGGCCTCCAGGGCTGCCTGGAAGACCTCGGACATGCCGGGTACAAGACGCAGGCGGTAGGGCTGGTGCAGGCGATCCTCCATGGCCTTCCCCATTAGCTCCAGGTTCCCTGCCTGTGCTGCGGCAATGAGTAACGCCGCCCGGCTTAAATTGAAGACCGCATCCTCCACCGGTACCATGGCCGGGAGAACACCCCGGGAGACGCGGGTGGATAAGGTAAAGTTAGGTATGGCTACCTGCAGGCTTAAACCTGGAGGCGGGTCCACTCGCTGGTAGAATACTTGCTGTCCGTTTAAAACCACTACTACCAGGCCCCCTAAGAGAGCAGGGGCTACATTGTCCGGGTGTCCCTCCAGCCGCGCAGCTAAGGATACCAGTTCTTCCTGGGATAGAGGATGGCCCAGGAGAGCGTTGGCTCCTACCACCCCCGCCACCACGGCGGCCGCGCTGGAACCCAAACCTCTTGCTACCGGGATGTGGTTTTCAAAGGCGATCTTAAAACCGGGCACCTTCTTGCCCACCCGGGTGTATACGGCAGCGGCCGCCCGGTAAGCTATGTTATCCGGCCCCCGGGGGATGGAATTTTCGCCTTCTCCCTGTACAGTTATCTCTAATTCTGGAGCCTCCTCTATGGAGACGTAGTTATATAATTCTAAGGCCAGCCCCAGAGCATCGAAGCCCGGACCTAGATTGGCTGTGGTGGCTGGCACCCGTATCCGGGGCATAAACTTTTCCTCGCCTTCCTCCTCTTGGAAACTGGAAATCTAACCGTACCGGCCCTATCTCCCCAAAAAGCTTGCACCACCTTGACCCTGCCGAATTGTAAGGCCACCTCTTACAAAACAACCTCCAGGACGGCCTCCTCGCGGGGAGGAAGGGATAAGGGCTGGCCGGCCTGTTTTATGGCTATGTCGGGATCTTTCAGGCCGTTGCCGGTCAACACGCATACTACTGTATCTTTAGCCTCGAACAATCCTTTACGGGCATGTTTTATAACCCCGGCCAGGGAAGCAGCCGAAGCAGGCTCGGCGAATATACCTTCGGCGGTAGCAAGGAGACGCTGGGCGGCCAAAATTTCTTCATCGGTAACGCTATCGATAAATCCCCCAGATTCCCGGGCCGCCTCCACCGCCGGACGCCAGCTAGCCGGGTTACCTATGCGGATGGCGGTGGCCACCGTGCGAGGTTCGGGGATTACGTGTCCCTTTACGATGGGGGCCGCACCTTCCGCCTGAAATCCTATCATCCGGGGCAGCTTCATACTTCTTCCGGCGGACTTGTACTCTTTAAATCCCTTCCAGTAAGCGGTGATATTGCCGGCATTTCCTACGGGTATAGCCAGGTAATCGGGGGCCTCGCCCAAAGCGTCGCATACTTCAAAAGCCGCCGTTTTCTGGCCTTCTATACGGTAAGGGTTGAGGGAGTTTACCAGGGTTATGGGGTGTTCTGAGGTTATTTTACGCACCAGGGCGAGGGCGTCGTCGAAATTCCCCTGGATGGCGATAACCTGCGCTCCATAAAAAAGCGCCTGGGCGAGTTTACCCAGGGCTATGTTTCCCTCGGGTATGAGGACGGTGCACTTTAGCCCGCAGCGGGCCGCATAAGCTGCCGCGGAGGCGGAAGTGTTCCCTGTCGATGCGCACATGATGGCCCGGGACCCGGCTTCCAGGGCTTTGGCCACGGCCATGACCATACCTCTATCCTTAAAGGAGCCGGTCGGGTTAAGCCCCTCATATTTGAAATAAAGCTTTAAGCCTAGCTCGCGGGAAAGCCGTTCCGCCGGGATAAGGGGGGTGTTACCTTCCAAAAGGGTTATAAGGGGGGTTTTTTCGGTGATGGGAAGGAATTCTTTATAGGCTTTTAAAACTCCTGGCCACTTCATTGTTCTCGCTCCCCTTCTACCCGAATAACGCTAGCTACTTCTTTTACTACTGGAAGCCCGGAGATAATCTCTACGGCTTCCCGCAAGTTTTGCTCCCGCACTTTATGGGTTATAAATACTAGCTCGGCCTGCTCGCCCACCATCCCCACCTGTATTACAGAAGCCAAGCTCACCTGCCGGTCCCCGAAGACTCCCGCTATGGCAGCCAAAACCCCCGGCCGGTCTTTGACTATCATACGGAGGTAATACCGGGTTTCCGTATCCTCTATGGGTTTCACCGGCTTAAAAGTAAAACAGGTGCAGGACAGGCGACCCGCTGTGCCATGGATAAGGTTACGTGCGGCCTCCATTATATCCCCTACTACGGCGCTGGCTGTAGGCATCTCTCCAGCCCCCAGGCCGTAAAACATAGCTTGGCCTACAGCATCTCCCTCCACAAAGATGGCATTGAAGGCCCCGTGAACCTGGGCCAGGGGATGCTCCAAGGGGAGCAGCGCCGGATGCACACGCACTTCCACTTCGCCTTCCCTTTCCCTGGCAATACCCAAAAGTTTTATGGCATAGCCCAACCGGGCGGCGTATTCTATATCCTGGGGCTTAAGGTGAGATATCCCTTCGTGATATACTTGGGGGTAAGTGATACGGGTTCCGAAGGCGATGGAGGCCAGGATGGCCATTTTACGGGCCGCATCATCCCCTTCAATATCCGCGGCAGGGTCAGCCTCAGCGTAACCCAAGCGCTGGGCTTCCGCTAAAACCTCGCTGAAGGGACGCCCTTCCTGGCTCATCTTGGTGAGGATATAGTTGGTTGTGCCGTTGACTATACCGATTACCTGGCTTATGCGGTTTCCTGCCAGGCATTCTTTGAGGGAGTGGATGATGGGGATTCCTCCACCTACACTCGCTTCAAAGAGGAGATCCCGTCCTGTAGCCTCGGCAGCGGCGAAAAGCTCCTTGCCATGGAGGGCCAAGAGGTCCTTGTTGGCGGTAACCACGCTTTTGCCTTGCCGGAGGGCCTCCAGTACATATTCCCGGGCCGGCTCAAGCCCGCCCATTACTTCTACTACGATCTCTATTTCCGGATCCTTTAGGATGGCCAAGGGATCCGTGGTAAGAAGATAAGGGTCTACCTCAACTGAACGGCGCCGGGTAAGGTCCCGCACCAAAATCCTTTTTATCTCTAACGGCCTCCCAAGTTTTTTGGCTATCTCCGGGCCGTTTCGTTTTAGGAGTTTAAAGACTCCACCGCCTACCGTACCCAGCCCTAGGAGGCCTATCTGGATGGGTTCTTCCACTTCTCCGGTTCCTCCTCGCTTTCGTCTGATTAATTGTAGCACTATTTCCCCAGTAGTAGCAATACCTTTCTTCTTATACCTCTTGCGGCTGGCTTGCCACCCATTGCCCAATGTCCAGAAGCCTTGGCATAACCCGAGTAACATCTTTCCTCTTCCCTCGAAACATAGTATAATTCCGCTAGAAGGAAGTGGTCCCGTGCCTGAACGTGAACAGCAACCTAA
>NZ_JAKKUR010000008.1 GCF_021890735.1 Thermanaeromonas sp. | reverse complement strand
AAGACAATCCCAGCAGTAATACTGGTCCACCCCGATACGGCCTACAGCTTTTCCGCCGCAGATAGGACAGGTTCTCAAAGGAATAAGCACCTCCTTTACATAACCCCGGCAGGTAGCAATACAACATCGGATCCCCACGTTACCGTAGATCCGCTTATATCCAGCAACTTCCGTCCGTTAAGGATATCTTCTACCAGTCCTTGAGAAACCTCGAGCTTTACTACGCGTCCAGAAGGCCATTCTATTTCGACATCCTCTAAGATCCCCAGCTCTCTACCTGTAGTATCTAAAACCCTTTTTCCTCTAAAATCTGCCCAGCTCAAACTACCTTCTGGTAGGCCTGTAGATAAGGCTTGATCTTTATTTACGGTGAGGGCATCCGGGCCGCAAGTTTGGATCTCCCTAAGCTCTAAGAACCGTGGCCCTGTAAATAATCTTGCGGGGGAGACTAATACCCCCTTTAACTGCAAATTTCCCCCCTCCCAGATCAAATCTTCAATCCGGCCTAGCTCTTCACCAGCCAAATTAATTACTGGTAAACCTAAAAGCTTGCGCCCTTTAACCACAATCGTGCATCTCCCCCTACCCAGGCCATATTATTACCTGTAGCAGCAGAAAAAATACGCCCGTGCTCCTTCCCTCAAAAATCAGCAGGACCGCCTCCTCCACGTAGTGTTGGGTTATACAGTCTCCCAAGGAGCCATTATGGTGCCCCCCCCTACCACCAGGTCCCCCTGGTAGTAGACCACCGCTTGACCGGGTGTTACAGCCCTCTGGGATTCCTTAAATTCGACTTCGGCCACTCTATGAGGCTGGGGTCGAAGGAGGGCAGCGGCTTCAGGTGAGCGGTAGCGGATTTTAGCTTTAACCTCAACCTCAAGCGGGGGTTCATCCCAGAGAATATAGTTGTTATCCCGTGAGCGAAGCTTAGACTGCAGGAGATCTTCTTCATTTCCCACGATAACCGCGTTCCGCCGGGGGTCTAACGCCACCACAAAAACGGGACGGCCCAAAGCCACTCCTAAACCCCGCCGCTGACCCACAGTGTAATAGGGCAGCCCCCGGTGCTGTCCCAAAACTCTACCCTTAACATCCAGTATCGGGCCCGGCCGGATGGGTACACGGGCTCTTTCGCGGATGAACTCCCGGTAGTCGCCAACCGTCACAAAACATATTTCTTGGGACTCGGATTTCCAAGCCACCGGAAGGCCGTATTCTTGGGCCATCTTTCGCACTTCATCTTTGGTATATTCTCCCAGGGGCAAAAGAGTACGGGCAAGCTGTTCCTGGGTAAAGGTGTACAAAACATAACTTTGATCCTTGTTGGGGTCCCTACCTTTAGCTAAAAGGTAACGCCTGCGCTCTTTATCATAAAATATCCGGGCATAATGTCCGGTAGCTATATAATCCATACCTAAGGCCAGGGCTTTACGTAAAAGGGCCTCGAACTTAATGAAGCGATTACAGGCTATACAGGGATTGGGGGTGCGGCCGCTTAGGTAATCACTGATAAAGTAATCTATTACCTTTTCTTGAAACACGGAACGGAAATTGAGGACATAGTGAGGGATGCCCAGTAAGTTTGCCACCCGACGGGCATCTTCCACTGCACTTAAAGAGCAGCAGCCGATCTCTCCTGGAGGAGGAGGTACATCTAGAGGCCAGATTTCCAAGGTTACCCCGATGACTTCATATCCTTGCTCCTTTAGCAAAGCGGCGGCAGTGGAACTATCCACCCCGCCGCTCATAGCTACCATCACCTTGCCCTTGGGCTTACCCAGCTAACTCACCGTCCTTACCCTGTGAGCTACCCGCATTCTTTCTTTTGAAGTCTTCGATGGCTTTATGCAGAGCATCTGCAGCCAGGTTAGAGCAATGCATCTTCTGGGGCGGCAATCCGTCCAAAGCTTCCGCCACGGCCTTATTGGTGATCTTTAAGGCTTCTTCAATAGTTTTTCCCTTTACCATTTCCGTCACCATGCTGCTGGTAGCAATAGCCGCTCCACAGCCGAAGGTTTTAAATTTCACATCCTTAATTACACCGTTTTCCACTTTGATATACAGTTTCATTATATCACCACAAACAGGGTTCCCCACTTCTCCCACGCCGTCGGCATCTGGTATTTCTCCAACGTTTCTAGGATTGGTAAAATGATCCATAACCTTGGCGCTATACATTCTTAATCACCCGCCTTTTTATATAATGGCGACATGGCCCGCAACCGTTCGATTATCTCCGGTAGTACCTCTAGTACATAATCAATATCCTCTTCCGTGTTATCCCGCCCTAGGGTCATGCGCACTGAGCCGTGGGCCACTTCATGGGGAATACCCATGGCCAAGAGCACATGGGAGGGATCCAGGGAGCCCGAGGTGCAGGCAGAACCGCTGGAGGCAGCTATGCCTTTCATATCTAGGCTTAAAAGGATGGACTCCCCTTCCACATACTTAAAGCTAAAGTTGGCGTTAATGGGGGATCTCCGTTCCCGGTCACCATTTAATTGCACGTGATCGATCCGCTCCAGAACACCATCGATGAGCTTGTCTCGCAGGGCCTTAAGTCTCTTGCCCTCGCTTTCCAATTCTTGCCCGGCCAGCTCCGCGGCTTTACCGAATCCTACTATTCCCGGTACATTTTCTGTCCCTGCCCTCCTTTTGCGTTCTTGGCCACCCCCGTGAAGCAAAGGCTGTATACGCGTACCCTTGCGGATATATAAACAGCCCACACCTTTAGGGCCATAGATCTTGTGGGCAGAGGCTGAAAGCAAGTCTACGTTGAGTTCATCTACATTTACCGGGATTTTACCTACGCTCTGGACAGCATCGGTGTGGAAAATAATACCTCGTTCACGGGCAAGCTTACCGATCTCCTGGATAGGCTGGATGGTACCCACTTCATTATTGACGTGCATTATACTTATGAGGATGGTCTCGTCCGTAATAGCCTCTTCTACATCTTCTACCCGTACCAGTCCTTCAGGAGTTACTGGAAGGAACGTCACCTTAAACCCCTGGCGCTGAAGGTACTGGGCGGTATCCAACACAGCGTGGTGCTCTATGCTGGATGTAATGATATGTTTGCCCTTTTTTTGATTAGCATAGGCCACGCCTATAAGGGCCATATTGTCAGCTTCGGTACCGCCGCTGGTAAATACGATTTCCTCCGGCTGGGCTCCGATCAGGCCCGCCACTCGAGCACGAGCCTCTTCAATAGCCTTCTTAGCCTGCCGCCCCCAGCTGTAAAGGCTGGAAGGATTGCCAAATTCCTCCTTAAGATAAGGGAGCATCTCTTCTAAGACCTCGGGGCGCACCGGAGTGGTAGCGCTGTGGTCTAGGTATACCTTACGCACGCATAGCTCACCTTCTTAAAAAGGAGTTTAAATGTAATACATATATTTATCCTTGGACTGTAGTTTATGGGCCTCCTCGACCATATCCTCCAAGGTTATGGAATCGAGGACGCCGGCTATGCTATCCCTTACCTTCTCCCATATAGTACGGGCAACACAAGTTTCCGCCCGTGCGCAACAAGTGCCTTCCCCTTCCTCTTCACTTACGCAATCCATGGGAGCTATGGGCCCCTCCAGGACCCGGATGATCTCACCCACCTTAATCTCCCGTGGCTCCCGGGCCAAGGTATAGCCGCCCTGCGCTCCCCTAACGCTGCGCACCAGCCCTGCCTTCCTAAGGGAGGCAAAGAGCTGTTCAAGATAATGCTCGGAAATATCCTGGCGTTCGGCCACGCTCTTCAAAGAGATCGGGCCTTCGCCATAGCGCTGGGCGAGGTCGAACATGGCACGCAGGCCATATTCTCCCCGGGTAGAGAGCTTCAATGCCAATCACCCCAATCTCTACCTTTTCCCTGGTGGCGATTATATCTTAGCAATTCACTCGGGTATTGTCAAGAAAAATCCGAGCGAAATACTCTGCTTTTATTATGTTTTTCCCGGAGGCTGGCGCTTTTATACCGTGTCTTATATAATAAAGCTAAAACTAATTCTAACTTCGCTCCTTGAAGGGACCACATTTAATTATGAATCTATTCGAACAGGCGGCTCAGGAAGAATTGAAAAAGCAAGCTCCTTTAGCAGTACGCATGCGGCCCCGCAGCTTAGAAGAATTTGTGGGGCAGGAAAAAGTTCTCGGCCCAGGTACCCTCCTCCGGCGGGCCATTGAAAATGATACTATAACTTCTCTTATCCTCTGGGGGCCGCCGGGCAGCGGGAAAACCACCCTGGCCCACGTGATAGCCAACACGACCAAGGCCCATTTCGAATCGCTACATGCAGCTTTAGACGGCATAACCGAAATCCGCCAGGTGGTGGAAAAGGCCAAGGAAAGGCGTGTTTATTTGAGGCAGAAAACAGTTGTCTTTGTAGATGAAATTCACCGGTGGGCAAAAAATGTACAGGATGCTCTTTTGCCGTGGGTGGAAGAAGGGATAGTTATATTGATCGGAGCTACAGTTGAAAACCCTATGTTTACCGTTAACCCGGCTTTACGCTCGCGCTCCCGGATAGTCCGCCTGGAACCCTTACGGGAAGAAGACATTTTGAAGCTTTTACGGAGGGCCTTGGAGGATAGGGAAAGAGGGCTGGGTGAACTCAACGTAGAAGTCGAGGAGCAAGCGCTGAAGCACCTTGCCCGGATCGCCGAGGGCGATGCGCGCATAGCCTTGAACGCCTTGGAGTTTGCTGCCCTTACTACTCCTCCTTCGCCAGACGGAAAAAGGTATGTATCTTTGGCCGCGGTGGAAGAAGCCGTACAGACGAAATCCGTACTGTATGACCGCGATGGTGACCAACATTACGATATAGTCTCGGCCTGGATAAAAAGCATTCGCGGCTCCGATCCCGACGCAGCCATATACTGGCTTGCTCGCATGATTTATGCGGGAGAGGATCCCCTCTTCTTAGCCCGCAGGCTCATGATACACGCGGCCGAAGATATAGGCCTGGCCGATCCCCAGGCTTTAGTAGTAGCTACCGCCGCAGCCCAGGCCGTAGAACGAGTAGGGTTACCCGAAGGCAGGTTGATACTTGCCGAAGCTACCTTATACCTCGCCCTGGCCCCGAAAAGTAATTCTGTATACAAGGCCATCGATAGCGCCCTAGAGGAAGTAAAGAAGGGAGGAAACGTATCCGTCCCCCTGCACCTGCGTGATGCGAGTTACTCCGGCGCCCGCGCCCTGGGCCATGGGAAGGGATATAAGTATCCCCACGATTTCCCCGGTGGCTGGGTAGAACAGCGCTACCTTCCACCCTCTTTAGAAGGTAAAGTGTTTTATAATCCTTCACCATACGGCAAAGAAAAAGATCTGGTTCAGGCCTTCAAGGAGCGGTGCAGCAAAAAGCCTTCTAAGCCCTAAGGCCTGATGGGGCTTAGTCCATAAATTTGTTTAAAATATCGATGAGTTCTCTTATTATCTCGTCCCCTTGTTTCATCATAATGGCGTTCCGTACGCAACCCCGGACATGGTGTTCGAATATAATCGTACCGACCGTTTTTAAAGCTGCCCGCACGGCTGCAATCTGGGTAAGAACATCAACACAGTACTTGCCTTCTTCAACCATACGTTGTAAGCCCTTAACTTGACCTTCTATCCGCCTTAAACGAACTAAAAGTTCGTCTTTTACAGGAGCATACGAACTCATCGGACGGACCCCTCTCGAAGAACAGATAAAAAATTAAAACCCCACATATGCCGTGAAGCGCCGCAGTTTCCATGAACCCTCTCTCTACAGGTGGGTGCCCTCCTGGGCGCTTTTTGTTTCCCCTCAAGGGGGCCTACAAGCCACGCCCAGAGACCGGGCTCCCTTTGTATTGGTGTTGGCTCAGAACTTGCGGCCTTTCACGTGCATCGCAGGGCACTTTTATATTAACACAAAGTTCAAGCCGTTTCAAGAGTGTTCTGAAGTGAGGGGGGCTGGCTCTTTTTTCTAGGGGCTGTGATGATATGCAGTTCCTTGAGCTGCTCGGGCTTTACCGGTCCCGGTGCTCCGGTCAAAAGGCAAGTACCGCTCTGGGTTTTGGGAAAGGCAATAACGTCGCGGATGGTATCCCGCTTCCCCATAAGCATTACCAGCCTGTCCAAACCCAAGGCAATACCGCCGTGGGGAGGGGCTCCATATTCAAAGGCTTCCAATAAAAATCCAAATTTCTCCTGGGCCTCCTCGTTACTTAAACCCAAGAGCCTAAATATCTTCTCTTGAAGGTCCCTACGGTGGATACGGATGCTACCGCCGCCTAACTCCACACCGTTCAATACCACATCGTAAGCCAGAGCACGCACCCTAAGAGGTTCACTTTCTAACAAAAAGAGGTCTTCTTCCCGGGGAGAAGTAAAGGGATGGTGCACGGCCTTGTAGCGGCCCTCTTCTTCACTGTATTCCAGCAAGGGAAAATCTACGATCCAAACAAAGGCAAATTTTTCTGGATCCAAAAGATTTAACCTTGTAGCCAGCTCCAGGCGCAAGTTCCCTAGAACTTGGGCTACCGTTTCCTCGGCATCGGCAACGAACAATAGCAAGTCACCAGGTCGGGCTCCCATGCGCTCTTTAATGTTTTCTAGCTCCTCAGGGCTAAAAAATTTAGCAATAGGTGAACGGATACCTGTAGCTTCGACTACCATCCAGGCCAGGCCTTTGGCGCCCCAGGCACCGGCCAGCCTGGTCAAATCATCTAGCTCACGGCGGGAATAGTTACCACACCCTGTAGCGTTTATACCCCTGACCACCCCACCCTTCTTTACAGCTTCGGCAAAGACTTTAAACTGGCTTTTGCCGACCACATCCGAGATATCCCTGATCTCCAAGCCAAAGCGCAGGTCCGGTTTATCCGAACCGTAGCGTTCGATGGCCTCTTTGTAGCTTAACCGGGGAAAAGGCACTCTAATTTCCACTCCCAAAACAGTACGGAAAACATGGGCCAGAAGCTCTTCGGTGACCCCCATTACTTCTTCCCGGCTAACGAACGACATCTCCACATCGAGTTGAGTGAACTCCGGCTGGCGGTCGGCCCGCAAGTCTTCATCACGGAAACAGCGAACGATCTGGAAATACCGCTCCACGCCGGCCACCATAAGCACCTGTTTAAAAAGCTGGGGTGACTGAGGTAAAGCATAAAAATCCCCCGGATTTAAGCGGCTGGGTACCAAGAAATCCCGAGCTCCTTCGGGAGTGCTCTTGGTGAGCATGGGGGTCTCAATCTCCCAGAAACCCCGGCTGTCGAGGAAATCCCTGATAGCCTTAGCGGTCTGGTGGCGCATTTTTAAAAGGCGCTGCATCTCCGGCCTGCGTAGATCAAGATACCGATACCGGAGCCTTAAAGCCTCGTCCACCTCTACGTTATCGGTTATATAGAAGGGAGAAGCTTTGGCCCGGTTAAGTACTTTAGCTTCTTCGGCATAGACCTCGATTTCTCCTGTAGGAAGGTTGGGATTAACGGTTCCCTCCGGCCGCAACCGCACTTCACCGGCCACCGCAACCACGTATTCGTTACGCAGGCTTTCGGCCACCTTAAAAGCCTCTTCTGAAACCTGGGGGCTAAATACAACCTGTACTATTCCCGAACGATCCCGCAGATCGACGAATATGAGCCCCCCGTGATCGCGTGTACGGTGTACCCAACCCATAAGGACCACTCGTGCCCCGGCTTCTTCTTTCGTAAGTTCACCACACCCGTGGGTACGGCGCCAAGTACCCATACCCTCTTGCATTTATCCCTCACACTCCTTTGCTCGCAAACAAAAATCCACCACATCGTCCCAGGATACCTCTTCCTGGTCACCTGTCTTAAGGTTTTTTACCGTAACCCTGCCGCGTTCCAGCTCCTCCTCGCCTAAAATAATTACTAACCGGGCTGGATACCGGTGGGCATATTTCATTTGAGCCTTAAGACTGCGCCCCAAATAATCCTTATCTGCCGGGATGTTATGCTCCCTGAGCAAGCTTAAAAGTCTTAAAGCTTTTGTTTCCATCCCCTCTCCTACGGTAGCTACCAGCACTTCAACCCCGTCTTCCACTTTAATTTTTTTATTTTGAGCTTCTAGGGCCAATAAAGTCCTCTCCAACCCCAGCCCGAAACCTATGCCCGGCATAGAAGGGCCGCCGCAAGCTTCTACTAAGCCGTCATACCGCCCTCCGCCACCGATGGAACTCTGGGCACCTAAGCCGGGTGCTATTATCTCAAAGGCAGTGTTGGTATAATAATCCAGTCCCCTCACCAGACACTCGTCAAGGAGGTAGGTTATGTTCAATTCTTCCAGGTAGCGCAATACTTCCTGGAAGTGCTGGCTGCAATCTGGGCATAAAGACGAAGTTATGGTAGGAGCGCCCTTTAATAGCTCCTGGCATTTAGGGTTTTTACAATCGAAGATACGTAAAGGGTTTCGTTCAAAACGGCCCTGGCAGGTAGGGCAAAAGGCTTCAAGTTTGTCCTTTAGGTAGCTTTTAAGCTTTTCCCGGTGGATGGGACGGCAGGAAGGGCATCCCACACTATTTATATGGAGTTCAAGACCTTCCAGCCCTAATCGACGGTAGTAATCCATGGCCAGGGCGATAACTTCTGCATCTAAAGAAGGTTCGCGGCTTCCAAAAACCTCCACGCCGAACTGGTGGAACTGCCGCAAGCGGCCTGCTTGGGGTCGGCCGTATCTGAACATGGGCCCTATGTAAAAAAGTTTTACAGGAAGCATCCCGCTGTAAAGCCGGTGTTCGAGGAAGGCCCTGACCACCGGCGCTGTGCCTTCCGGCCTTAAGGTAAGGCTCCTTTCGCTGCGGTCCAAGAAGGTATACATTTCCTTCTCCACTATATCTGTGGTATCCCCTACACCGCGCTGGAAAAGCTCGGTATGCTCAAATATAGGGGTGCGGATCTCCCGATAACCGTAAAGGCGGCAAAGGGAACGGGCTACCTCTTCTACGTGCTGCCACTTTTCGCTGTTGCCGGGGAGAATGTCCTCTGTGCCCCGGGGTCTCTGGGTCAGCATAACGCTCTCCTCTCCTTAACTCTCTAGAAAAAAGGATTATCCGTCTTCTCAGCACCGATGGTGGAGGAAGGCCCGTGACCGGGGTAAATGACCAGGTCTTCGGGGAGGCAGAAAAGTTTTTCCTTTACCGAATCTATAAGCTGCTTAAAGGACCCCCCAGGAAAGTCCGTGCGCCCGATGGAACCGGCAAAAAGAGTATCTCCGGTAAAGACCACTCCCTCTCCCTTAAGGCAGATACCTCCTGGTGTATGCCCGGGAGTATGGATCACTTCTAAAGATATCTTACCCACGTGTACGATGTCTCCTTCTTCCAGGGTCCGGTCTGCCGGGGGGCTACCTCCTTGCCCTCCCGTAAAGATGAGCAGGTTCTTGCTGGCGTCGGTAAGATAGGGCGCATCTGCCCTGTGGATCAATATTTCCGCACCTGTAGCCTCTTTTATTTCACCGTTGGCACCGCAATGGTCTATATGGCCGTGGGTGTTAATGATATAACGTATTTTTACTCCTACTTGTGCGGCCAGGGCCAGTATCCTCTGGCCTTCAGCGCCGGGGTCAATCACAGCCCCTTCTTTGGTCTGGGGACAAGCGATGAGATAACAGTTAGTGGCCAAGGGACCGACCACCAGAGTTTCCAAAATCATGTTTGAATATCCCTCCTGTTTTGTTTAGAAGTATACCTAAAAGCGTTAAGCTACCGGGGCTCGAAGAAAAACACACGCTTACCGCCCGCCTGGACCGAAAGTTTGACAATAGGTGAGGGAGGGGGAAATGCTTAAAAAAGTTTATCGCTGTCTAGAAGGAGCGTAACCGGGCCGTCATTCACCAGCTCAACCTGCATATGAGCCTGAAATTGGCCGCAGGCCACATCTAATCCCTGTTCCTTCAGAGCCCCTATAAAGGTTTCGTACAGCTTTTCCGCCTCTTTAGCTGGGGCAGCCTCGCTGAAGCTGGGCCGTTTCCCTTTACGGCAATCTCCGTAAAGGGTAAACTGGGAAACCACCAGCACGTTACCACCAGTATCCCGGACGGAAAGATTCATTTTTCCCTCCCCGTCGGGAAACACGCGCAAACCGGCAATTTTTTCTGCCAGGTAACGCGCGTCTTCCTCTGTGTCACCGGACCTAACCCCTAAAAACACCAACAGTCCTGGACCTATGGCGCTGATCTCCCGGCCCTCTACTTTAACCTTTGCGGACGACACCCGCTGGACAACTGCACGCAAAAAACACCACCCCTATTAGCTCGGTGTCACCCTCTTAACCTCCATAACGTCTTTAATGCGCTTGATTTTGTCCATTATATACTGCAGGTGCTCCAGGCTCCGTATCTCCAACTTTAAGTCCACGGTAGCCATGTTGTTACGGGTGGCGCGAGCGTGTACGGCATTTATAATGGTCTTGGTATCCGCCACCGCAGTCATAATATCCATGGCCAAGCGCGGCCGGTCCCAAGCCAGGGCTTCTATCTGCACCTGGTAAGTGGCTTCGGCATCCTGATCCCAGGCCACTTCGATTATGCGCTCGGGTTCCTGCTTTAAATGGTGGAGGATATTGGGACAATCACTGCGGTGTACGGAAACACCGCGACCCCGGGTAATGTACCCGATAATGGCATCCCCAGGTAGAGGGTTGCAACAATGGGCCAGGCGGACTACCACGTTATCCACGCCTTTAACCCTCACTCCCTGGGAAGGACGGCTAAAGCCGGTCCAGGATTTGGCCTGAGGGAAGGAGTCCGCCGCAGGCTTTTCTTCCTCTTTTTTCTCCGCTTCTTTCTCCTTAATGAGGTCTCCCAATGCTTGTGCCGGGGTTACCACCCCGTCTCCTATGGCCACCAGCAGATCCTCAAAAGAAGAGAAGTTAAACTTGCGGGCTGCCTCTTGGAGGAAATTACCCTTTAAGACCTCTTCCGGCTCTAAGCCCTGCTTCCGGCACTCCTTTTCTAACAGTTCCCTCCCCTTAGCTAAATTCTTTTCCCGCTCCACCCGTCGGAACCACTGGCGGATACGGTTTTTAGCCTGGGATGTTTTAACTATTTTTAACCAGTCCCGGCTGGGTCCGCTACCCTTCTGGGTTAAGATTTCCACTATGTCACCAGTTTTTAGCTGGTAGTCCAGAGGGACTATGCGGCCGTTCACCTTAGCTCCCACGCATTGGTGGCCTATATCCGTGTGAACACGGTAGGCAAAGTCTATGGGTACGGAGCCGGCCGGTAGTTCTACTACATCCCCTTTGGGAGTAAATACGTATACGCGGTCGGAAAAGAGGTCTATCTTAAGGGATTCCATAAATTCGCGGGGATCCTTTAGTTCCCGCTGCCAGTCCAAAATCTGGCGGAGCCAAGTAAGCTTCTGCTCAAACTCCTTATCGGAACTGGTATAGCCTTCCTTATAACGCCAATGGGCGGCGATACCGTACTCGGCCGTGCGGTGCATCTCCCAGGTACGGATCTGTACTTCAAAGGGTTCACCCTCGGGTCCCAATACGGTGGTATGCAGGGACTGGTACATATTCGGCTTGGGCATGGCAATATAATCCTTAAAGCGGCCCGGGATGGGCCTCCACAAAGCATGGATTATCCCCAAAACCGCGTAGCAATCCTTAACGGTATCCACAATAACCCTTAAGGCGATCAGGTCGTATATTTCGCTTAGCTCCTTTTGCTGCTTTTTCATCTTATTGTAAATGCTGTAGAAATGCTTCGGCCGGCCCTGAATATCAGCTTCAATACCGTTTTCTTGTAATTTCTCTCTTAAAATAGCAGCTACCTTCTGGATATACTCTTCCCTTTCTTGCCGTTTCTTGGAAATACTCTTGACTAGCTCATAGTATACCTCGGGTTCCTGATAACGTAAAGCCAAGTCCTCCAGTTCCCATTTCAAGCGGAAGATCCCCAGGCGGTGAGCCAAGGGGGCGTAGATCTCCAGGGTCTCCCGGGCAATGTCTTTCTGCTTATCCACCGGGCAATGTTTTAGGGTGCGCATGTTATGCAGGCGGTCGGCCAGCTTAATAAGGATCACCCGGATGTCTTTGGCCATGGCCAAAAACATCTTCCGTAAGGTCTCCGCCTGCTGCTCTTCTTTTGTCTTATATTCGAGGCGGCTTAGTTTAGTTACCCCGTCCACAAGTAAGGCTATTTCTTCGCCGAAAATCTCCCTAACCGTATCTAAACTTATAGGAGTGTCCTCAACCACATCATGCAACAAGCCCGCAGCGATGGTAACCAAATCCAGCTCCAACTCGGCCAGTATTTCGGCCACGGCCAGCGGGTGGGTAATGAAAGGTTCGCCGGAATGCCGCCTCTGTTCCTTGTGGGCAACGCTGGCAAAATCATAGGCGTCCCGGATGAGTTTTAGGTCGGCATTGGGATAGTAGAGTAATATCTGCCTTTCCAAACTCTGGAGATCCATTAACCCTCACCCCCTTCGCCGGGTGAGCTCCCGCCAAAGTGCAAAAACCTCCTCGTAATCCCGGCATATCTGGCGGTACCGCCAGGAGCGGTTTAAATCCCGTTTATCTCGGGTCGTACTCTTAACCCAAGCCTTTATCCCTTCGTTACGGTAGGATATATGTATTAGACCCAACTCCTCTAGAATGTTTAAACCACACCGGAATAAATAATTGCTGGCAACATTATTATGTAAATATAAAGCCTTTTTACGCAAGCTTATGTCGTGCAGGCGCTTATACAGGCGGCCCAGAAAACCTCTTAAATCCGGAGGCAAGGGAGGCCCTTTGCTTAAAGCACGGGCCGATATGTACACCCTGGGTCTTTTAGTCTGTAAGGGAAGGGAAAGCTCCACTTCCTCCCTTCCCCGGGGAAGATAGGTAAAAAGAACCGCTTCTGCCGGATAAAACCAGGCAGGACACCACCCTACACCTACCAGAAGCCTTAGATCGCCGGCCAAGGCTTGCCGCCGGAGGGAAAACTTCTCTTCAAAAGTCAAACCTTCATCCAAACCTACCTTAAACTTACCCCGCTGCCATAGCAATTGGACCATCTTCCGGGCCTGTGCGGGATGTTCAGTATATATAAGAACCCTCTCACCCCGCGATGCCAGCTCCCAGGCAAGCTTTACTAGATCAGGCGCAAGCTCATAATCAAAAGCACCTGGGGAAAGTTGTCGCCCGCCATCTTTTGCTACCGGGGACCAAATCTCCTGCCCCTTCTTCCTGCCCTCCCTTCTCCAAAGCTCGAACGGTTCAAGAAGAATACGCGCAGAAGGCGGAAAGGCTAACTTCTCTTCCGGTAACCACGGTCCCCGTACCGCCAGCGGCCCTACCTCAGGGGACAAAATGTTCTTTAATCCGTGGTAGCAACTTAACACCCCCAACCCGGAGGAGAGGATAATGGTCACCGGCCGGTTTTTTTCACCCCAGCTCCTTTTTAGCTCCTCAATAATGGCTTTGGCCCAGGTAATCGTCCACCCTTCATCTGTTTCTCGAGGTACGATCCCGTCCTCACCTTGCACATACTCCAAATCCATGCCGGACCTGACAAGGTTATCTACCTTGGGGTTATCGACACTGACACTGATCGCTTCCATAACTGCCGGGCGTAATGCTTCCACTATTAATTGTAGTTCTGTTTCACCGTTGAAGGTATTTTCCTCCGGCCGGAAGGCCAAGTCCACGTGGCTGCCGGGAGTTATCTCAGGGGGGAGGGCCATCCGGAAGCCTATGGCCGAAACTTCCCGGCCCTCGGCTTCCAGTTTAAGCTTGAGGTGAGCTCCCTCCGTGCCTACCTGGCGTATGGAAATTAACCTGGCCCCTTGATAGAGGAACAGGGGACGGGGGTTAGACGGTCCGAAGGGAGCAAGAGCCTTAATTTCTTCTACCAAATTTAAATCCATTTGGCTTAGCCGGGCTTCGGCATCTAATTTAAGCCTGGGCTTAAAGGTTTCTATTGCGGAAGCCGCCTCTAAAGCGTAAAAAAATGCCTCCCGGAAAGCAGGTATCTTTTCGGCTTCTATCTCTAAACCTACGGCTTGTCCGTGACCTCCATAATCTAGTAGGTAAAACGCACAGCTTTTAAGGATTTTAAAAAGGTCCACTCCTTCTTGAGCCCGTCCTGAGCCCCGTCCTTTCCCCGAGGGTTCTAAGCTTATAAGGATAGTAGGCCGCCTAAAACGTTCTACCAGTCTTGCCGCCACTATTCCTAACACGCCGGGGTGCCACCCTTTACCCGCAAGAACCAGACCCGGTTCGCCCCGTGCCACAGCTTCCTCAGCTTGTACAAGCGCTTCCGTCCATATCTGTTCCTCCAAAAGCTGACGGGTCTGATTCTGCAAGTTGAGGGTCTGGGCCAGCTCCCAAGCCCTCTGGAAGGAAGAGGTAAGCAGAAGTTCCAGGGCTGGCCGGGCAGACCCCAGGCGCCCGGCGGCGTTAAGGCGCGGTGCCAGCACCCAAACTATTTTTTCTGCATCAAGGCTTTCCCATTTTAAACCTGTTACCTCCATTAAAGCCCTTAAGCCGGGGCGTTCGGCTTTCTTAAGTTCCTCTAAACCTAGCCGTACAAGGGCCCTGTTTTCCCCTAAAAGGGGCATGGAATCCGCCAGAGTGCCCAAAGCCACTAAATCTAAAGCTCCCGCACCAGCCTTCTCCCCGC
The DNA here is from genome assembly GCF_021890735.1 of Thermanaeromonas sp. Classification (GTDB taxonomy): domain Bacteria; phylum Bacillota; class DSM-521; order Neomoorellales; family Neomoorellaceae; genus Thermanaeromonas. The sequence goes on along the minus strand of NZ_JAKKUR010000008.1, from coordinate 46,883 downwards.
AAGGCAAGGAGAAAAATTCTCCTAAAGCCTGGGCTAGCTTAAAGGCTACCCCTACCCCCGCAAGGATAGCTTTACTTTCTTCCAAAAGCCAGGGATTGATCAAACTTAGGGCCGGAGGGAGCTCCGGTCCCGGCCGGTGATGATCAGTAATTATAAGGTCTAATCCTTTTTCCCTGGCCCATAAAGCTTCCTCTACAGCCGTTATCCCGCAATCTACGGTAATCACCAGACGGCATCCTGAAGAAAGGGCCGCTTCAAGCCCCTTAATACTTACCCCGTAGCCTTCTTCCAAACGGTGGGGGAGGTAATACTCCACATCTAACCCTAAGTCTGCTAATACCTCCCCTAAAAGGGCAGAGGCCGTAAGGCCGTCTACATCATAATCTCCATAAATTAACACCTTCTCCTTATTACGTAACGCTTTTTCCACCCTGGCTAAAGCTTCATCTACACCGGGAAGCTCGTAGGGCGAGCTTAAGTCCTTTAGCCCTCCCTGTAGGAACAGCCTTCCTTCTTCTACGCTTCTTATCCCCCGGTTTATCAATACCTGGGAAGTCAAAGGCGATATATTTAGGCCCCTGGAAAGCTTCTCCTGCAATTCATAATTGCGAGGACAGACTTCCCATATTGCCTCCGTCATTTTACAGCCTCCTGGCAGCCGGGGCACCGGTGACAATCTTTATCTTCACGGCAGGGCTCTATATGGATTAGCACCTCACTGTACGGAAGTGCTGCCTTAATTTCCGAGGTAATGCGGTCGCACAAGCTGTGCGCTTCAGCTACCGGCTGGCAGGCGGGTACAACCAGGTGTAAATCTATCTGGCGCTCCCGGCCGGACTTTCTGGTGCGCAGTTTATGGAATTCGATATATTCTCCGGCGTGAGCGGCGATAATGTCCTTTACCAGGCGTTCCTCCTCTGCCGGAAGGCAAACATCCACGAGGGGTAAAAAAGCCTCACGCATAAGTCTATAAGCAGCCCGTAAGATAAGGCCTGCTACAAAAAGCGCCGCTAAAGGATCTATAAAGCTAAACCCTGTGAGCTTGAGGATCCCGAGACCTAACATAACACCTATTGAAGTGTAAACATCCGTCAAAAGGTGCCAGGCATCGGCCTCCAAAGCCACCGACTGGGTAGCTTTAGCCACTTTAAAAAGGTGGCGGGACACCTGGTAATTTACCCCAGCCGATAGTCCCATCACTACTATACCGGCCACGGGTTGCGAAACCTCTACTCCTGACTTAAGTTTCTTTAAAGCTTCTATAATGATGATCAGGGCCGCCACAAACACAAGCAAAGCTTCAAAGGTTCCAGCTACGTTTTCTATTTTGCCGTGGCCGTAACGGTGCTCATAATCAGCCGGTTTACTGGCTTCCTTTAGAGAAAAATAGGCAAGGGCTGAGGCCATTAAGTCCAGTCCGGAATGGATGGCCTCCGATATTATACTTATGGAGCCCGTGAATATCCCCGTTAAAAGCTTCAAAACAACCAAAGAAATATTAGAGAAAACCGACAACCGGGCGGCTCGCTGGCGCTCATCCATGGCCACCCTCTCCTCCCACTCTCAAAAAATTAGACTTCATCTTCCCTGGATGAAGTCCGTGGCGGTGCTTTGCTCCCATTGTAACACTAGAGTTGAAGGTCGGCAAGATATTTAACGGCATACCCTAGCAAAAGAAGCCAAAGTAAAAAGAAAGACAACCGGGGAAGAAGGATACTGGCCAGGTATTTCCAAAACCTGTGGACCCCCATTTGCTTTTTTAACTCCTCTAGCTCCCCTGCCCCTGCTATGCCGGAAATGCTTAAGCCGATCCGGCTACCCAGGAGGACGCTAGTTACAAGCAAAACGGTCATACTTAAAACTAAGGGCTTACTTAGGTTGAAAACCTCCTTCGTCGCCTTAAGCCATCCTATTATGGCCAAGGCCAGAGCCGTTATGACTACTGTTACCAGTAATAGTATAGATGGCAAGCTCCTGGGGGGTGCATAGTATAGGATACAAAAAAGAAGCAGCATAACGAAAAGCAGGCCCGCCCTAGGATGAAGCAGACCTGCTAGAAGTAGCCCGGCCAACAGTACTCCCCAGAGAATTTCCAGGGTTTTTAACCCCCTTTAATTGCTACCTTTGTTTAAAAAGAGCCCCCATATAGGTGCAGCCTTTTAAGGAGAAGTGACCCGGCGTTCCCTTCCTTGGAAGGCCTTCTTGCGCCCCTCTGCTAGGCGTCGTAAATCGATCCAAAGGGGGCTGGCCGTAAAGATAGAGGAATAGGTTCCGCTTACAGTTCCTATAAGCATGGCCAGGGCAAAACCTTTTGTAGTTTCTCCACCTAAGGTAAGCAGGGCCACTAGGGCAATAATTACAGTAGTTACGGTACTAATAGTGCGCGTCAGGCTCTGCTTAATGCTCCTGTTCACCAGTTCCTCCAGGCTCTCTTTCTTGCGCATGCGTAGGTTTTCGCGGATGCGGTCGAATATTACTATGGTATCGTTAATAGAATACCCGATAATAGTTAAAATAGCCGCCACGAAGGAGCTGTCCACTTCCCAGCGGAAAAGGGCAAAAAGACCTACGGTTACCAAGACATCATGGAGCAAAGCTACTACCGCCGATACACCGAAAAGAAATTCAAACCGGAAGCCTATATAGATGAGCATCAAACCTGAAGCTATAATCAAGGCATAAAGGGCGTTACGGGTTATCTCCCGCCCTATTGTAGCCCCCACTTTTTCGTTACGCTTTATCTCGAAGTTTCCCAGTTTCTCTTTTAAAGCAGAAAAAAGCTTGCCCGTCTCTTCCTCTCCTAGGACAGGGGTCCGTAGAAGGAATTCGTTTTCTCCCGCTGTCTGTAAGGAGCTCTTTTCTAGATTAAATTCTTTCAGTACCTCCCTCACTTGGCTGCTTTCTACGGGGCGCTCAAATTTGAGTTGTAATAGATTCCCACCGGTAAAGTCGATGCTAAAATTAAGGGCCGGCCGATTAACCAGCATAGCTATAAGCCCCGGTATGATTACCAGCAGCGAAATTGCGTACCATAACTTCCGCCTGCCTACAAAATTCATGTCTACTTCACCCCTTCTACTTCTGCCGGCCTAGCTTTCACATGAAAGCCATAAAGCCACAAATTCCGGCTAAGAGCGGGTACGCTTATAACTAAGTGAAGCAGGGTTCTGGTTAAGGTTATGGCCGTAAACATGCTGATGGCTATACCTAAAGAAAGGGTTATGGCAAACCCGCGCACAGTCCCGCTGCCTAGGAAATAAAGGACTATGGCTACCAAGACAGTTGTAGCGTTAGAGTCAAAGATAGTAACAAAAGCTCGCTTAAAACCGGCATCTACTGCGGACCGCAAAGTCTTGCCGTTTCGCAATTCTTCCTTTAGGCGCTCGTAGATCAGAATATTGGCGTCTAAAGCCATGGCTACCGACAACAGCAAACCGGCGATCCCGGGTAAGGTCAGGGTGGCTTTTAAGGCCCATAAAGCGGCTAAAACGAGGACCGCGTAAACTACCAGAGAAAGGTTGGCCACCAGGCCGGGTAAACGGTAAACTATAAGCATAAATAAAGCAATGGTTGCCAGCGCGACAATAGCTGCCTTCTCGCTTTTAATTAGAGAATCTAACCCCAAGGTGGGTCCTACGGCCCTGCGCTCCACTATTTCTACAGGTACGGGTAGGGCTCCACCGCGCAAGAGAGCAGCGAGATTTGCTGCTTCCTTAAAATCGGCGAACCCGCCGCGGATAACAGCTTCCCCGCTCGGGATGGGTTCTTCCACTTCCGGGTTGGTGAGAAGCTCGTTATCCAAATATATGCCGATCCGCCTGCGGGGATCTCCTTTGGCGTACTTTTGAGTTAACTCTGTGGTAACTTCCGCGAATCTTTTAGTTCCTTCCTCATTAAATCTTAAGGCTACCTGAGGTTCTTGGTTACGCTGGTCGATGATGGCTTTTGCATCTTTGAGATCTTTCCCGCTTACCACTACTTGACCATCGCTGGTTTTAAATTCCAGCAAGGCCGTTTTACCGATTATCCTAACGGCTTCTTCCGGATCCCTGGCGCCTGCCAGTTCAATAATAAGCCTGCGGCTTCCCTCCCTCTGGATGAGAGGCTCGGCCAAGCCCAGCTCGTCCACCCGGTTACGCATAACACGCTCCAGGGCGTCCATATCTTCGCCCGTCACTCTATGATCCGGGGTATCCTTAGCTTCGACCACCACATGAACGCCGCCCTGTAAGTCCAAACCCAGTTTCATACCTTTAAGAAGCGGTGGCAAGGCCCCTATGCCTAGGGCCAGGATAGCCAAAACAGCAACTATAAGCTTTAAAGTGTTCCATCCTTTTCCGGCTCTCCTTGCCAACATAGCTTCCCCCTTAACTGTAACAATAAGAAAGCCTAAAGAAGCCTGGTTTGGTTTATAATCAAACCAAACTGGCAACCCAAAAAACTTGCCGCCCGCCGGCACATCATCATGCGGGGAAGGAAAATCTCAAAATACTCGGCGGGCTTGCTTATCTCCAGGTCGATCTCTAATTCTAAGGTAATGGTCTTATATCTTTCCTCCACCCTGAGAAAAGAGTGTTTTACCGCGTAATTTACTCTATCGTGGAGGTCAAAGGTAGCCGGCTCCCGGTTCCTCACCCGCGAACGGTGCACATCAGATTTATCAGCTAAAATTAAGGCAGCAGCTACGGGATTCACCGCCTGGCCGTATTCCTCTTCATGGTTTCCAATAGCACCCAGTACCAGGGCCATTTCCCCGGCGTCCATCCCGAGCCTTCGCAAAATATTGTAAGACAAAAGGGCGCCTACCTGGCCGTGATTTTGGCGGCTTATGACATTACCTATGTCATGAAGATAACCCGCTATAGATGCCAATCGGGCTAATCTTTCTGGATAGCCCAGCCTCGCCAGGACATTGTGACTGATACTGGCCACCAGCCCCAAATGCCGGTGGCCATGTTCGGTATAACCTAAGGCTCCCAGGTGTTCGTTGCCTTGGTATATGAAAGCCTCTACTTCGGGATCCTTTTTAACATCCTCTAGGGTAACCTGCGCCAAATATTATTTCGCCTCCTGCCCGGGGACATAAGATATTGCATTTTTATCCAGCTCTATCTCCACCTTGTCCGCTATCCGGATCATCACCGTCTTATCCTTGATCTTGGTAATCCGGCCGTGGATGCCCCCTATAGTGACGACCCGGTCATCGACTTTTAACTTGCTTAGCATCTCCTGACGCTTTTTCTGTTGCCTTTGTTGCGGACGTATCACCAAGAGGTAAAAAATGGCGAAGAAAAAGATCAGGTAAAAAATAGTCCATCCCCAGGCCTGTGTCTGCTGCATGTTGCTTAACACCCCCCTGTTAATTTCCTTTCTACAAGGGGAGGATAAAACCTCTTTTCCCTTTAGAAATTTTCTTCTCCGTCATCCGTAACCTCATAATGCGAATAAAACTCCTCGCTCATCTCCAGAAGGCGGTCTTCGGCTATAGCCTGTCTTATACGGTCCATGAGGCGGAATGTAAAGTAAAGGTTATGGATAGTCGTAAGCCGCAACCCTAAAATTTCGTTGGCTTTTATAAGGTGGCGTATATAGGCCCGGGTAAAATTACGGCAGGTGTAGCAATCGCATTCTTCATCCAGTGGCCGGAAATCCCGGGCGTAAACGGCATTCCGTACTACTAGTTTCCCCCGGCTGGTTAAAACGGTACCGTTACGGGCTATCCTGGTAGGAAGGACGCAATCGAACATATCGATACCCCTTTTTACCCCCTCTAGAAGGCAGTCGGGCGAACCTACGCCCATAAGATACCGAGGCTTGTCCTCGGGTAAAAGGGGGCGTAGTTCTTCCAGTATGGCGTACATCATATTCTTAGGTTCCCCTACACTCAAGCCTCCAATACCGTATCCCGGAAAATTTAAGGAAGTTATTTCCCGGGCGCTCCGGCGTCTGAGGTCGGGGAAGACCCCGCCTTGGATTATGCCAAACACAGCTTGGTCCTGGCGCCTATGCACCTTAAGGCATTCTTCAGCCCAGCGGGTGGTCCTTTCCACCGCCGCTTCCACTTCTTCGTAACTTGCCGGGTAAGCCACACATTCATCAAAGGCCATGGCAATATCCGAGCCCAAAGCCTCTTGAACAGCCATGGATTCCCTCGGGCCCATAAAGTGGGTAGAACCGTCAATATGGGAGCGAAAGAAAACACCCTCAGGACGTACCTCCCGGAGACTTGCCAAGCTAAAAACTTGGAAGCCCCCGCTATCGGTTAAGATGGGGCGGTGCCAGTTCATAAACTTGTGCAGGCCGCCGGCTTCACGGATAATATCAGCACCAGGTCTTAGGTAAAGGTGATAAGTGTTGCTCAAAATTATTTCCCCACCCAAAGCTTCTACTTCTTCGGGTGTCATGGTCTTAACTGTAGCTTGGGTACCCACGGGCATAAAGACAGGTGTATGCACAATCCCGTGAGGGGTTATTAGCCGGCCGAGCCGCGCACCGAAAGTCTTTTCCGTTTTTATCACTTCGAAGGAGACGGGTACCAAGCTCCGGGCGCACCTCCGTCTTTATAAAATCAACATGGCATCGCCAAAGCTGTAAAAGCGGTAACGCTCCTTTATAGCTACCTGGTAGGCCTCCAATATTTTTTCCCGCCCTGCAAAGGCACACACGAGCATGAGCAAGGTAGAACGGGGCAGGTGGAAATTAGTGATAAGTCCCTCAACCGCCTTAAAACGATAGCCCGGATAAATAAAAAGTTCCGTGAAACCTTCTCGGGGCTTGATCTCTCCTTCCGGTGTAGCCACCGTCTCCAGGGTGCGTACAACTGTAGTGCCCACAGCTATCACGCGCCCGCCTTTTTTCCGGGCCTCGTTTATGGTCCTGGCCGCGTCCTCATCCACGCGAAAGTATTCTGCGTGCATTTGGTGCTTTTCTACAACATCCTCCCTTACCGGCCGGAAGGTGCCTAGCCCGACATGGAGTAAAATGTAAACAATCCTTACTCCTTTCTCTTCAAGTTGTTTAAGCAACCGGGGGGTAAAGTGAAGGCCGGCTGTAGGAGCGGCTACAGATCCGGGCTTGGAAGCGTAAACCGTCTGGTAGCGTTCTGGATCGGAAAGTTTCTCCTTAATATAAGGGGGTAAGGGAACTTCCCCCAACCTGCCCAGTACCTCCTCCCACTCCCCCTGATATTGAAATTCTACCACGCGGCCTCCCTGTGGAGTACGGTCCAAAACTCGGGCCCGCAGTTCGCCTTCTCCAAAAAAGATCTCTGTGCCCGGGGGTATCCGGCGACCCGGACGCACCAATACTTCCCAACAATCCCCTCCCAAGGGCTTGAGGAGAAAAACCTCTACCTGCCCTCCTGTCTTGGCTTTTTTCCCTAAGAGCCTGGCCGGAATCACCTTGGTATCATTTAAAACCAGGACATCGCCGGGTCTTAGGTATAAGGGCAGCTCATAAAACCGCCGGTGCTCCAGTTTGCCAGACTCGCGGTGTAGCACAAGGAGCCGCGAGGTGTCCCGCGGCTCCACAGGGCGCTGAGCTATTAATTCAGGGGGCAACTGGTAATCGAAATCTTCTACCCTCATTCCTGTCTCCTCATCTATAGGGGCCAACGGTCAGCTTCCCGTCATACCTTCCTTGGTTATAATAGTGTTCTATAATATCCCGGTAATTAAACCCTTTAGCTGCCATGCCCCGGGCTCCCCACTGGCTTAAACCGACTCCGTGCCCGTTGCCCCGGCCCTGGATGAAAACTTTCTGGAAGACCTTGGGCACCTTGCGGGTTCCCCCTGCACCCATGACTACATACTCATTTGCAGGACCGTTTAAAACTAAAGGCTGTCCTGCCGCTCCCAGGGCCTGCAGTTCTCCACCATAATTTACGAGATTCTTGCTCCCCCGGCCGTCGAGGATAGAAACCGTGGAATCCATCTCTAAAGTAAAGAGAGTGCTGCGGAGTCCCAAGACGGAGCGTATCCCGTCACGGTAGGCTATAGCCTTTCCCTTGGTCCCCACCATCTCAAGACACGTCACCCGTCCGGACACCGTAGGACCGGTCCCATCCCGCTTTTCCCGTACAGCCACGAGGTCTATTATATCACCTAACTCAACAGCCTGCCCCGTGCGCTCAAGCCACGCCTTAATCATACCCTGTACTTCTTCCCGGGTCAAGGTTTTGGTCCAGCTAAAGGTACTGGCTACCCAACCTCCAAAGCGTAAAGCGTATTCATCCTCCGGCGAAGGCACCCCGCGAAGGTAAGGGAGGGCCTCCGACCATACATTTTCGCTGTCTTCCGTATAACCTCCGGCGTTAGAGTGAAAATAAGCCTTTACCAATTTACCTTGATAATAGATAACTTGTCCCCGGGTAGCATCTACTGCCTTCTTAACCTTGTCGGCTCCCGGCACAATCTCGGCTTCGTACCCCCGATATACTTGAGTGTCTGTACCATCGGTTACATCATAGTATCCTCCAGAACCCAAGCGGCTCAGGGCATAAGACCGGGACACTACCGCCTGCGCTTTAAGGGCTTCTTCAAGCCCGGGCTCCCCGGTTCCCGTACTCACCGCCATCTCAGCTCCTACTACTCCATAGAGGTATTGCTCTATATCCAAAATATTTACGGCATCCAGGCCCCCTGCTTTAAGGAAAATCTGCAGGCTACCCCGGTACCTATTCCCGTTGTAAAGAAAGAGGTTTAGTCTTTTCCCGTCCACAGGGCGCAACTCTACTACCCCGTTAAAGGCCCGGGGCAAAGCCTGGCCCTGCCGTACAACTAACAGCTTGCCATCCGCAAGCCGTGCCTCCCAGGCCTCACCTGCCACAGGCCTGGCGATCTCCCTGCCCGCTTCATCGAGTAACAAATATTCACCTTGCACCACTTGAAAACTTATCTGGGACAAGCCCCGGTCTAAAAGGACCCGGATAGAAGGGGACTGCAATGCATCTGCCCTCGCTCCTCGAGGTAAAGTAGCAAGCCCCACGGCGAGTACCATTATCCAACACCAGCGTTTAAGCCTCTCCCTCAACAGCCCTTCCTCCTCACTTATTTCGCCATACTTTCTTCTTCAATAAATTTTTCTTCGGTACTATATCCTTCATGGTAAAACTTTATTACCGGTTTCTCCCTTTCTTTTTTCTCCCCCTTTACTTTCTTCCGATCTTCCTGGACCGGTAACATCTTTACTAGAGTAGCCGGTACTACCCTTGCCTCTAAAATTGTGCAAGCCTTCCTGCTCCTTGGAGGGTCCCCCGGCTTTCGGCACTTCCCCGGAACCTATTCCCTTTCCGCCCGTTCCCCTTTCTTGCGGCTGGAGCTTCTCCTTAGCAAGCCCTTCCTTATTACCTTTATCTTCTCCCTTTACCCCACGGTTTCCTGCCTGCGAGCTACCGGGCTCCAAATTTTCCTTGCCTTTCCCTACAAAATCGGATAGGACAGAATCCAATAACTCTCCAGGATCCGCTCCTCTGCTACGGAGTGTCTTCAACATTCCTTTTTCTTTCAGTTCTTCCACCGTAATAGGTACACCGGTCTCCAAAGTCTTTAAATATAACGCATATTTTCCTGTAGAAAGTCCCAGCTTGGCTGCCTCTTCCCGTAATTCCATATTAAAGGCGCCGGCTTTAACTTTAGCTTCTACGTGGCCGGCCTTTACTATTTCCTCAGCCGCTCTGGCCAAATTACCTGCCAATTTGTCTAAAGCCTTTATCTCTTCCTCTGCTTCCATTTCCTGCCCGGAAATTACACTGATCATTAGAAATCCGTCCTCACCAGGCTTCAGGTATCCTTTCTCTAAGGCCGCCCTGGTCACCGTCCTTATAGCATCCTGCACCTTCTGACCCTTCAACTTCAATCCTTCCAGTAAATCTTTTCCATCGGCATTAAGTGGGCTGGCTTCTATCACCTTCTCCTCTTTATCAACAGCCAACTCAATACTAGGGTTAATATCCACGGCCACATAGAAGGAAGGCTGAGCTAAGGCAACCCCCCCAGGCTCAAGGACACGGGCAAGACCGAAGGCCAGGAAAATCAAAGCTGCCACCGCTAAAGCTAGCCTCACCCCGACCCACATCCGGGGAGATGCAGATGGCAACGTTATCTCTTCGCCTATTCCCGGGAGAGAATGGGGAGCCTTGACCCGCCTAAACTCGCCTTGGGGAGTAAGGACTATCACTTCTTTACCTTGGATATCCAAAACGAGCCCCCTTTCATCATCTCCCATGGCCTTGCCCCCTTTCGGCCTGACTTATGTATGCCTTAAGGTATTCATAGTCTCCCATGATTATGACGGCCAGCGCAATTATGTATTTGCGGTGACGTTCCAAAGTTTTACGGCTAACTTTAAGGCTTTCAGTCAAAAGTTTAATAGGTAACTCTTTCTTCTCCTCTAAATGCTGCCGTAGAGAAGGGGTATCGGCAATCATCCTCGCACAGCTCAAAGCACGCTGCCGGGCATCCTGGTGCCGCGGGCAATTCCGTACCAGGTCTGCAAACGAAATACCGTAAGAAGCCAGCTCCTTCTGGTAGCGAGCTATCTCTTCCCGGCGGTCTACAAGCTCCCAAGCCCGCAGGCCATCTTCCATGGTTTGCGACACTTCCGCGTCTTGTCCGGTAAAATGATGCCTGTACCTTTCTTCCTGCCGAAAATAGTCGATTATCCGCCGCCGGATAACTGTTTCTGCTAGAGTTAAAAAAGATATTCCCTTGCGGGGATCGTAGGAATCTATGGCCTCGTTAAAGGCCATAAGCCCGATGCTAGCTTCATCGTCCTCTCCCAGGCGTACGAAACGACCGCTTAACCGGGAAACTATGGTTAAGATAAAAGGGGTGAACTTGCGGATGAGCTCTTCCCGGGCCAGGTTGTTCCCCTGTTGGGCTAGGGAAAGGAGGTGGTTAGGATCGCCTCCCGGTGACAATCTGCTTCACCCCATAATAGAGATTTCGTCTGAAGCGTAAATTTAAGGGGGGTATTTAAAAATTTACCGCCGGAAGAAAAGATTTAATACGAGGGTAAGTATAAGGCTTAAGATAAGAGAGGTGACAAGGGGGAAATAAAAGGTGAAATTACCCCTCTGGATATATATATCACCTGGTAGCCTTCCCAGGGAAAGTAACTTACCCAGGCCTAAGAGCATAAGACCCATAAAGGCTATAAAAACTCCCATTCCTATAAGCATTTTGGCTAGGAAGCTAAAGTCGCCCATCCCTTTCGCCCCTTTCAGGCAATATTATCCCCGGAACACGAACTTTGCTCCTCATGTAGAAGCGCTGCGGAACAAGCTCAGTTGGACATTATTTTCCCCCGGACGCTCTTTCCCCAAGTGCCTGTAAGCCAGCTCGGTAGCCAATCTGCCTCTAGGAGTACGCCTGAGGTAACCCATTTGTAACAAGTAAGGTTCGTACACATCCTCCAAGGTACCGGGATCCTCGCTTAAGGCTGCGGCCAAAGCGTCCAGACCCACAGGACCTCCTCCAAAACGTTCAATAATAGTTAAAAGCAGCCTCCGGTCCAGGGTATCCAAGCCTGCTTCATCAACTTCCAGCAATTCCAGGGCTTCCTTGGCCACATCTAGGGTAACTATCCCTTTAGCCTTAACTTGGGCGTAATCCCGCACCCTTCTTAAAAGGCGATTGGCGACTCTAGGAGTACCCCGGGCCCGCCGGGCGATCTCCCAGGCTGCCTCGGGTTCCACTTCAACCTTTAAAATAGCAGCCGAACGCTGGATAATGGCCGCTAATTCTTCGTGCTTGTAAAAATCTAAACGGGCTGTAATACCGAAGCGCTCCCTTAAAGGGGAAGTCAAAAGACCCGTCCTGGTAGTAGCTCCCACCAAAGTAAACTTGGGTAGGGCCAGGCGTAAGGACCGTGCGCCCGGTCCTTTGCCAAGGACTACGTCCAGGCCGAAATCCTCCATAGCCGGGTAAAGTATCTCTTCTACACTCCGGGGAAGGCGGTGAATCTCATCGATGAACAGTACTTCACGAGGCTGTAGGCTGGTAAGGATGGCGGCCATATCACCAGGACGCTCGATGGCGGGTCCTGAAGTTATGCGGAAGGGTACCCCCAGCTCACGAGCGATAATACCAGCTAAAGTAGTCTTCCCTAGACCGGGCGGCCCGCATAACAAAACATGATCTAAGGCTTCTCCGCGAGCCTTAGCCGCGGCAATAAAAATGCTAAGAGTATTTTTAATGTGATCCTGGCCTATATATTCAGCCAGGGACTGGGGGCGTAAACTGGCTTCCATCTCCTGCTCTCCCGGATGAAGGCCAGAAGCCACAAGTCGCTCCATAATTTTTTCCCTTCCTAAGCCCTTATTACTTTCCGGAGCCCAAAATCTTCAGTACCGCTTGTAATAACTCAGCACTGTCAGCTACTGGGCCTAACTCTTCACGAGCTTTACGCAAAGGTTCCTGTACCTCGGAAGCAGTATAGCCCAAGTTAAGCAAAGCACCTAAAACTTCATCCTCCGCCCTTGGGCAGCTTCCCTCCTGTAAAGATGGAAGATCGAGCTTAAGCAACTTATCCTTAAGTTCCAGTACCAGCCGCTTGGCCTTTTTGGGCCCTATCCCCGGCAGCGCAGTAAGAAACCCCGTATCTTCTTCAGCAATGGCCTGCATGAGGCGTGACGGTGGCACGGACCCGGCCAATATTTGAGCTCCCTTAGGCCCCATCCCTGTTACACCTAAAAGGAGGCGGAACACATTAAGCTCTTCAACCGACCTAAAACCGTAGAGTTCTACAGCCTCCCCTTTTATCACCATATGAGTATAAAGCATTACCTCGCTACCTAAGGGCGGCCAGTCCTGTATACCCCAGGTGTGAACGAAAAAACCTATGCCGTTTACTTCTAAAACCACACCCCCGGAAATAACGTGCCTTAAAATTCCCCGTAAAAAGGTTATCATAGCGCGTTCAGCCCTAAATTCCTTAGAGTTTGGTGAGCAACATGACAAAGGGCCACAGCTAAGGCATCAGCAGCATCGTCAGGCTGGGGTAGCTGGGGGAGGTTTAAAATAGCTTGTACCATCCTTTGGACCTGGTATTTAGGAGCACGGCCGTAGCCGGTAACAGCTTGTTTGACCTCCAAAGGAGTATACTCGGCCACCTCCAACCCCGCATGAGTAGCGGCGAGAATAACCACACCCCGTGCCTGACCCACGGCCATGGCGGTACGGGTATTCCGGCTAAAAAATATCTCCTCCACCGCCAAGCAAGAAGGTTTTTCCCTGCGGATCAGGCTTAAAACCTGTTCGTAAAGATTAGCCAAGCGTAGAGGCAAGGGGTAGGCGGGTGAAGTAGAAATCGAGCCGTATTCACCTGCCTTGACCAATGAACCTTCTGCCTCTATTATGCCATATCCAGTGGTAGCTGTCCCCGGGTCGATCCCCAAAATACGCATACAAATCTTCCTCCCGTTTTACGTATTCGCCATAATAAACTTAATCCCTCCTCCTTTCCTTGTGGTACCGCCTTAATGTCCATAAAGCATTATTGTAAAGGGGAAAGGCTATGTCCTGCAACCTGCGCGTCCTCTTGGTGGACAGTCACACCCTGATCCGCAAGGGGTTGCGAGCCCTTATGGCCGAATGGCACGGCTTTGAAGTTATAGGCGAGGCCAAGGATGGAGAGGAGGCCTTGGAGCTCGCGCTAAAACTCTCCTCCGAAATGTTAAAGGTATGTATTTATGCCATTTAACCCAAGATGGTGTAAACTACCGGTTAGTGGGTAATGTATAGAGTTTACTAAGATTGAAATTGTCACCATAAATGGCGCTTATTTCCTTACAAGGTGCGCATCTATTCATTCTCTTTCCTTTGGCTTTTTTAAAACTTACGCAACGGAAGGCTTCTCTTGCAGGATTACTGTGTAAACCCCAGGCTTCTAATTGCTTGACTAACCGCCTTGCTTTGCGTTCGCGCTCCGCTTTACTGAGATAATCGGGTCCCAGGTCCTTATATCGAACTTTGTCCTTCAATATGTGGTAAATAATTTTTATTAGGCTATGGGCTATGGCTATTATGGCTTTTTTCTTGCCGATACGGGGAACCAGTCGGTGATATTTAGCGGAGAGATAGCTACCCTTGGTTCGTACCGCTGCCCAGGCACATTCTACTAGGACAGAGCGCAAATATTGGTTACCTTTTCGGATGGTCCCGCTTTTGCGTTTTCCCGCACTTTCGTTGTTGCCAGGACATACCCCCACCCATGAGGCCAAATGGTCGGCATCCGGAAAGGGGGTCATGTCCACCCCTATTTCGGCTATGATGTCCTGGGCGGCTTCTTCTTTTATCCCCGCTACTTCAGCTAGTCTCTTCGCTTCCTCGAAAAAAGGCTCCATCCTCTTCTTTATTTCTTTGTTTAGAGCCTCTATCTGCTTCTCCAAAAACTCCAGGTGCTCCATTTGTTGTTTTAATATAAGCCGTGTGGGTTCGCTTATCTCTCCTTGTAAGGCTTTCTCTAATTCCGGTATCTTTTTCCGCAATTTCCCTTGAGCCATCTGGGCTAGTTCTGCCGGGTCTTCCGTCCCGTTAATTATCGCCTTTATGATTTGCCGTCCGGATACGCCCATGATATCGGTGGCAACCGAACTCAGTTTTATATTGCTGTTTTCCAACTGCTTTTGGACCCTTTGGACCTCTCGCCGGTATTCCCCTTGGAGAGCTTCCCGGTACCTGGTTAGCTCCCTCAATTCCCTCACTTCTTTAGGCGGTATAAAGCTCCCTTCTAAAAGCCCGTGCCTTAAAAGGTCCGCAAGCCAGGCTGCATCCTTGCGCTCGGTTTTCTTGCTCCTTAAGGCTTTAAACCTCTCCGGGTTGATCAGTAACAATACTGGTATATGGCCTTCCAGAATGTTGTAGACCGGCTTCCAGTATACCCCAGTGCTTTCCATGGCTACCGCTGTAACCCCATTCTCTAAAAGCCATTCCCGCAAAGCTACTAAGTCTTCCGTCATAGTGCCAAAGGTTCTTATTTCTTGTTTCGGTTTTTGTTCCCCCGGTATGATCAGACACGCCACAACCATCTTCTTGTGCACATCCAGCCCGCAACAGCGCTCATATACTACTTCCATCTCGCTTTCTTGTTAGCTCCCTTCATTAACTTTTATTCTTTAAACTTACGGCCACGAGACACCTCGTCCGCTCAAGAATCTCCTCCTCGTGCTCGGCTTTTTAAGCCTGCTTTACAGTCCGTGGTCCCTAAAGGTGTCTGGATCAGACTACCCCCCGGGCTCCTTTGCGGTCACCAAGACATGACCGACCCCCTTCATGGCCGTAGCTTTAGTCTATCTTATTACCTATTTCATGGTTCGTGGAGAGGGCGCCAGCCCTCATGAGCGGCTACCCCGACATTATCCTCATGGATATATGCCTGCCCCGCCTTGACGGCCTAGAAGTCATTCGCCGCCTTAAAGCCCAGCTTCCCGAAAGCAAAATAGTCACATAGAAAATGTAGGAAATCTTGTATGTCCGGCTGAATTCGACCTGGGGGA
Organism: Thermanaeromonas sp.; assembly: GCF_021890735.1. Taxonomy (GTDB): domain Bacteria; phylum Bacillota; class DSM-521; order Neomoorellales; family Neomoorellaceae; genus Thermanaeromonas. The sequence continues at coordinate 31,387 of NZ_JAKKUR010000008.1, read as the reverse complement.
AGACATTAAGGTATGTATCCTAAGCGTAACCGAAGGCAGCGACAAGCCTCTAAAATATCCTCTTATCTTTAGGGAAGCTCAGGTTCTCCTGTTGAATAAGATAGATCTTTTGCCGTACACCGATTTTAATATGGACGCCTTCCGCCAAGATATAACTAACTTAAACCCCGACCTTACCATATTCCCTGTCTCAGCCCGAACTGGTGAGGGCCTGAGGAAGTGGTGTGCATGGCTGAAACAGCAGGTATCCTTCAAGAAGACAAGTGCCGTCCCCGCCGCCGCTTCCGTGTAAACATCTGGGGTGTAGTGCAGGGCGTAGGTTTCCGTACGGCCATGGCTCCTTTTGCCCTATGTCCGAAGTGTGCCACTGAATATGATGACCCTACCAACCGGCGCTTTCACGCCCAACCCGTAGCCTGTCCTTCTTGCGGACCACATGTAGAGCTCCTAGACAACAAAGGCCAGCCGGTAACCGGCGACTGGCTCGAAAAATCCTCACAACTTTTAAGAGAAGGTTATATTTTAGCCATAAAAGATTTGAGCGGGTTCCACTTGGCTTGCGATGCGACAAATGCTCATGCTGTCAGTCTCCTCCGCCTGCGCAAAAGGCGTTCGAGTAAACCCTTTGCCGTTATGGCCCGGGACCTAGACACAGTGAAACAATATTGCTTCGTGACCGAACAAGAAGAAGCTCTTCTATCCTCCCCTGCGGCTCCCATAGTGCTTCTGCACCAAAGGCCGGACACAAACCTCGCGCCGCAGGTGGCTCCCGGTTTAAGTACCCGAACCTTTATACCTCACCTTAGGGCTTATCTTGGAAGAAGGTTTGGATTATAATATTTTGGAAAAAGTCATCTCCTCCGTGGCCTCGGCTGCAGACGAAGCTGGAGTAAATATAGTCGCCGGGGATACCAAAGTGGTGGAACGCGGCCACGGAGACCAAATCTATATCAACACTACAGGAATAGGAGTAATAGCAGATAATATTGACCTGGGCCCCCATAATGTAAAACCCGGGGACGTCGTTATCATAAGCGGCCCGGTAGGAGACCACGGTCTTACCGTCCTGGCCGCCCGGGAAAAATTTGGCCTCCAAGGACTAAAGAGCGACTGTGCGGCCCTGCACAAAGTAATTCTACCTTTTCTTGAAACCCTAGGTACCGCCGTAAAGTGGCTCAGGGATCCTACCAGAGGTGGCCTTGCCACCACTTTGAAGGAGTTAGCTGCCAGCGCCCAGGTGGATATTTATGTAAACGAAGAAGATATCCCCGTCAGGGAAGAAGTACGGGGCGCGGCAGAAATCTTAGGACTGGATCCCCTATACCTTGCTAACGAAGGCAAATTTTGTGCTGTAGTGGACAAAACTGCGGCCGAACGTGCCCTCTTCTTTTTACGTCAACACCCTTTGAGCAAAGAAGCGGCCCTCATAGGTGAAGTACGCGCAGGTTTGGGCCGGGTCTACCTCCATACTTCACTGGGAGCAACTCGCGAGCTTTATTACTTAAGTGGTCTTCAATTACCACGCATCTGCTGAATATTCTTCTAGACTGTCCAGCGCCTTCAACAGTTCTTCCTCGGACCGGAATTCAGCCCGGCCCTGGCGGATACGCTCCTGCCATTCCCGGGGCAAAGTCTCCATCCTTATATCTAAAACCCTTTCCAGGTCTCCCATACTTCCTGTAGGCCCCCGGTATACGGCCACCCTTCCGTCCAATTCGGCCAGATGTCGCTTAGGAGCATCCTGCGGGCATAATCCCGGAACCTTCTGCGTAATGACTAAGCGACCGTTTTGTTCTGGGTAAATCTCCCATCCCTCTTGAGGGGGGAAAAGGATCTCCAGCTCCTTTTTACCTATCCACCTTAAGTTTACTTCTTCTGGTAAAGGTATTTCTTCCCGGTGGCCGCAAGCCTGATAAAGCTTTTCAATACGCGGCTCAGGCCGTAAGAACTGGGGTAAAGCCCAGACCGGCACCTGCCAAGGGGTATCCTGTAAAGTTTCTTTTGCTATTCGCAGACCGGCTGGCCCCCATAACGTAAACACTCCTACAATTATCAAGCCTGCAAGCACCAATAAAAAACGCCGGTAGCTAGATTTCATCAGGCAAACCTCCCTTGTTTGCCATAATCTAGCATTACCGGCATCAAAGAAAAGTATGCGTCAAAATTTCAGGCTCAGCTCAGGCGCTCCATTATTTCGTCCGGAATATCAAAGTTAGTATACACAGCCTGCACATCTTCGTGGTCCTCCAGCAAGTCTACTAGTTTTAAAACTTTGGCCGCCGTTTCGGGGTCTTCAATGGTGACCGTGGTATTGGGAACCATACGCACTTCTGCCTCTCTAATCTCGGCTCCGGCTTCTTCCAAGGCGCGCCGGACGGCCTCCAAATCGCCGGGTGCCGTATAAATTTCTACTACCTCCTGGTCATCATCGTTTACATCTTCCGCTCCCGCCTCAATAGCCTTAAGCGTAAGTTCATCCCGTTTTTCCCCGGGCGGTACGACAACAGTGATGACGCCCTTGGGCTGGAACATCCAAGAAACACACCCGCTCTCACCCAAGTTTCCCCCATGGCGAGAAAAAATATACCTTATTTCCGACGCCGTACGATTCCGGTTATCCGTTGCAATATTTAAAAGTAGGGCCACGCCCCCCGGACCATAGCCCTCATAGACAACTTCTTCATATTCGGCCCCACCCTCTAGCTCGCCTGTGCCCCGCATAATAGCCCGCTGAATATTTTCACTGGGCATGTTGGCGGCCTTGGCTTTTTGAATCGCCGCCTTGAGGCGGGGATTGGCCTCCGGATCACCGCCCCCTAGCCTAGCTGCTATAATGAGTTCACGGCCGATCTTGGTGAATAGCTTACCCCTTTTTTCATCAACTTTGGCCTTACGATGTTTAATATTGGCCCACTTAGAATGCCCAGCCATAAGACTTGTCCCTCCCCTCCTTCTGTATTCGCCGTGGACCATTCTAGCACAAGCCACGCTAAAGGCGCAAGGAGAGGGCCTTTTCAACTAAACTCATTCTTAACTAAACTTAAACAGCTCTGTACTTAAGTATCTTTCCCCTGTATCTGGAGCGATGGTAACTACTCGCTTACCTTTACCTAACCTTTTGGCTACCTGAAGGGCAGCATAGACCGCAGCGCCCGAAGAGATCCCCACCAAAATCCCTTCTTCCCTGGCCAAACGCCGGGCCGTTTCCATGGCTTCTTCGTTACCCACGGTAACGATTTCATCTACTACCTCACGATTAAACACCTTCGGAACAAAGCCCGCTCCTATGCCTTGGATTTTATGGGGGCCGGGCTCACCTCCAGAGAGCACCGCAGAAGTAGCGGGCTCCACGGCCACCACCCTCACATGAGGGAGTTCCTTCTTAAGCACCTCTCCTACGCCGGTTATAGTCCCCCCTGTACCCACTCCGGCCACAAAGGCGTCCAGCTCTCCACCCGTCTGTATGAGAATCTCCCGGGCAGTAGTTTCACGGTGGATGGCCGGATTAGCCGGGTTTTCAAACTGCTGGGGCATAAAAAAATGGGGGTTTTCCCGGACTAACTCTTTGGCTTTTTCTACCGCTCCCTGCATACCTTCAGCACCGGGTGTAAGTATTAATTCGGCGCCAAAAGCTTTGAAAAGCTTGCGCCTTTCTATGCTCATCGTTTCCGGCATTACCAAAATCAACCGATAACCTCTACAAGCCGCCAACATGGCCAACCCCACTCCGGTGTTACCGCTGGTGGGTTCAACGATGGTATCCCCCGGTTTTAAGCGGCCTTCTTTTTCTGCCGCTACTACCATACTTAAAGCCGTGCGATCCTTTACGCTCGCTCCTGGATTAAAGAATTCTAGCTTAACCCAGACTTCCGCGCCGTCGCCCACCACCCGGTTTAAACGAACCATAGGCGTCCGGCCGATGAGCTCTGCTATATTTTCTGCCACACGCATAGACATCCTCCTTGTCTTACTTCTCCTGGGTACATGCTACCCCGGTAAAACTTTCTTGTCAATTACTTAAGAAAGGCCTGTAGTATCCTTCGGGCACCCTGTACATCCCTGGGTAAAGTAAAACCTTCTGGCAATAACCCGCGGAAGATCTGGGCGACGATAGGCAGGCGGAGCCCTGCTTCTCTTACCATATCCTCGTTCAGGAGCAGTTCGGGATCCCCGTGGGCCAAAAGCTTCCCTTCTTTTAAAATCAGTACCTCCTCCGCCCAAGAGGCAGCAAAATCGACATCATGAGTAGCTACAAGCAAGCTTTTACCCTGCCTGTGAAGCTCCTCCAGAAGTAAACATAAATTTTCTTGGGCAGCCGGGTCTAAGAAGGCTAGAGGCTCATCTAACAAGATAATTTCAGGCTCCATGGCCAGAACGCCAGCAATGGCTATCCTTTTTTTCTGCCCGTAGCTTAAGCTCTGAGGAGGGTGATTTTGGTACCCCAACATCCCCACCGCGGCCAAGGCAGACCGGACCCGTTTTTCTACTTCACCCGGAGGTAGACCCAGATTTCGCGGTCCAAAGGCTACATCCTCCTTAACGGTAGCAGAAAACACCTGGTCATCAGGATCCTGGAATACTAGACCCACGCGGGTGCGCACCCACTTCTCAGTAGAAGACGTTATCAGTCGACCCTCAATCCGTACTTCTCCTTGTTGGGGTAAGAATAAGCCGTTTAAGTGCCATAATAAGGTGGATTTCCCTGCTCCGTTATGACCCATAAGGGCTACCTTTTTCCCTCGGGTAACGGTAAAAGAAAGGCCCCGCAGGGCCCAAGTGCCGTCAGGATATTTAAAGTGGAGATCGTCTACAACTATAACTTGTTCCACTCCCAAACCCCCATTTCCAATAAGTGTAGGATTAAAGCCCAGGCTAAAATGAGCCCTCCCCAAAGCAGATCCTCTTTATTGAGCCGTGCTACTGGATACACCTCCGGCCGAACAGGGCTTCCGTTAAAACCCCGAGCCAGCATGGCAAAATAAATCCTCTCGCTCCGTGTTAAGGAGCGCAAGAGAAGCGCACCTACTAGCTGGCTCAAAGTAAGAAAAGTAGCCCTATCCAGAAGGCTTCGTCCAACCCTAAATCCCCGGGCCCTACGGGCCAGAAACATTCGTCTTAATTCTTGCACAAATACTGCCGCGTATCTTATGGTAAATTCCACCAATACTACCACCAAAGAAGGAACATATAACCTTCTAAAAGCTAGCATAAGTTCACTAAAGGAGGTGGTTCCCGTCAGCAGACAAAGTGCGAGAAGAGCATTTAGTAAACGAAGGAGTAGTACCACCGCCAACCTTACTCCTTCTAAAGTAAAAGTAAAGACCAAGGGACCTACTTGGAGTTTATACCAGGGCGTCCCGGGAGTTACTAAAGATAAAAGAACAACGAGGGGTCCACTCACGGCCACCGTCCAGGAAAGCCTCTTTATTACCTTACGCGTATCCAACCGGGCTATACTTATAAGGAAAATTAGAAAGGATATCCCTAAGAAAAGTGAGAAAAGAGAAGTTAAAGTAGTAACAAGGGCAACAAACCCTATTAAGGCTACAACCTTCACCCGGGGGTCAAGCCGATGAAGACAAGAACCTTCCTTCCTCTGCCAGAATTCTATCTCGGCTGCTGGTTTACACACCCTATTTACCTCCACTCTTCTCACTAATTCCCTTCTGCCGGCTCCGGCCATAACCTACCCTCAGAAGCCGCAAGCCCCAGACAGCGCCAAAGGTGAGGGAGGTACCTACTATCCCGGCCAGGGCGGTGGCCAGCTTTTCATTCTTTACTCCGGGAAAAGCGTAGTCTGGAATAAGGCCTTTCATCACTTCTTTACCCTCACCCCGCTCAAGAAAACCTTGATCCTCAGCCACTCTCTCCAACCCGTCGGGGTAAGAAGAAGCCCAAGGTGAAAGGAGGGCGGCTACGGCCAAAGCTGTGAAAAGGAAGATCCAGTTGCCTCTTTTTGCCACCCGCCTCATCTCTTTTGCACCTCCAAGCTCAAGGTTTCAAAAGGTACCATTCCTATCCTTTTAAGGAAGATCACTACTCCACAAGTGATTAAGCCCTCGCCTATGCCGATCAGGGAATGCCAGCCTAACATAGCCGGTACGACTAAACGTAAAGGTACAATTCCAGAAAAGGCCAGTTCCAAGGAACAGGCTAAGGCTGCTGCCACAATAGACAACCAGGCCGCCAGAAAAGTACCACCTAAATTTCTGTATCCCACCAGACTGTATACTCCTTGGGCCACCCAGGGCCCTATCACAGCCATATTCAAAACATTGGCGCCTAAAGCAGTTATACCTCCATCAGCGAAAAGGAGGGCTTGGATGATAAGCACAGTGGTTAACACCACGTTAGCTCCCCACGGTCCAAGAAAAAATGTAGCCAGAGCAGCGCCCAAAAGATGCCCCGAAGTTCCCCCACCTACAGGAAAATTAACCATCTGGGCAGCAAAAATAAAGGCAGCCATGGTCCCCAGGGCGGGTAACTGGCGGTCCTCCCATCTTTCTTGGGTTTTCTTTAAAGCATAATATAGGGCGGCCCCGCTTAAGGCGGTCGCTCCCAGCCACGTTTTGGCATCGAGGAAACCGTCTGGAATATGCATTGAGCGATCCCTCCTTAAAATTAACAAAATAGCCACGTAAGACTTTTTAGCCTCCGTGGCTTAGAAAGGCCTCCTTGGCAACTTCCATCGCACTCTTATCTTCTCCGGAAAAGTTTATTCCATCTCTTCCAGCAATATTTTATGATCTACCAGCGCCATCTCCTTGATCCTTGCCCGCAAAATCTTTTTCTTACCGAAAATGTCTTCTAGCAAGAGGCCGTCTTCTTGCGGCACTATCCTGTCTACACTCTCCAAAACTAGCTCTTCTTTGTCTCCTCTTAAGATATAGGCATTGGCTTCACACACTTGTTTTCCCCTCCTCGGCTTTTTCCTCCCGGGGCCCGCCCTTTAATTTTCCTGTAGCTTCAGCCCACTCCTTCAGCCGGGCCACCAGTTTATCTATCAAATGCGGCAACGGTTCACCCGTTACCCCGATAACCTCCACCCCTGACCTGTTAAGGGGAAGGAGCAGTTTCAAGGCCGGGCTTGCGGCTATACTGGCCGCCATGCGAGGCGTAACCTCACCCAGCATCCCTTCCGCCAAAACAATGCCCAAAGAGCCGACGATGACATCCACTAGACCAGCATTGCGTACAATAGCATTTTCTCCCGTAGCGCCTTCATTGGCGCCCGCTTTAAGCATGGCCGCCGTGGCCATGGCGTTTGTTCCCAGGGCCAAAATTTCTACTTCTTCAAGGGGTAGCTCCTTGCGAATCTTTGCCGTGATATGCTTACCGATACCGCCTCCTTGACCGTCGATTACGGCTACACGAAGCAAAAAGTATCTCCCCCTACACAAAAAGGCCACAGGACTCCCGCCGGTTTCCCTCCGGCTGGCAACCTCCGTGGCCAGACATCCAGCGCGGCCTCCGCTGACCGCCTTTCTATATTTTATAGTTCGCCTTAAGAAACCAAAATCCTTCTTTAAAGCGGCAAAAAGTTTAAAACCTGGGCGAACGCAAAATACCCTTTCCCCCGTCCAGCCCGAAGGAAAGGTAGGCTTGAGGAACCGGACCTACAATTATAGCCTCTGCTACCGGTACCTGAGATTCAACCTTCACCTTTTCTGCCAGCATGGGGGCCACTACCTGGACCTGGCCTTCTACCTGCAAGTAAATTCGGTGACGCGTCTGGTTTATGCCGGCAGCCTCAAAGGTATCTCCTAACGTAATGTTTACCGTTCCTGCGGGAATGAAACTTAAAGGGATCCGCGGTCCGTACGCGGCCAGAATCTTTAAACCCAGGATCTCCCCTAAAGGTAAAGCATAAGTCCTGCCTCTAAGCTCGGCCAACCTTTCCTGAATAGCTAGCTGGGCTTCAGCCTGGAGTCGGCTCAGGCGGGCTACGTCGGCTTGCATAAAGACCACCTGCTGTGTGCCGTCAGCCGTAGGCTGGATAAGATCCTGGTATCTTATCCCTTCCGTCACCTTCTCCAAGACCGCCCTCTGGATGGCTTCTGTAGCCACCCATTGGGCCTGCATAGCCGCCACCCTGGCCAGGGCAGGTTTAAGCCTCCACTCCAATATTAATAGGGAAAAAAGAAAAAAACCTATGACACTTAAGAGCACCCAAGCTACCCGCGATACCCGCCCTGGCCGGCGCCGCCGCATACTTTCCACCTCCATAGAAAGTATACGCAGCAGCCGGCCGTTGCGTTGTTATACCTTCGGCACCAGACGCACAAATTTTCGCCTGCCTACTTGAAGGACATCCCCGGGTGAAATCTCTATATCGGCTTCCGGATCCCCTATTTTCACCCCGTTGAGTTTTACTGCTCCTTGAAGAATGAGCCTCCGTGCTTCGCTGGTACTGGGTGCAAGCCCACAGCGTACCAGAAGCCGGGGTACCCACATGCGGGCCTCGTGGATCTCCACCTCCGGCATCTCCTCCGGTAATTCCCTTTCTTGGAAGACACGCCTGAAACCGGCTTCGGCCTGCAGAGCAGCAGCCTCGCCGTGGTAAAGCTTAACGATCTCCCTGGCCAAGTACATTTTCGCATCCCTCGGATGAAGGGTGCCTGCGGCCAACCTCCGGCGCAAATCCTCCAGTTCTTCCAAGGAAATGGTGGTAACCAGCTCAAAGTACAGGAGCATTAATTCATCGGGCAAAGACATGGTTTTCCCGTACATTTCTTGTGGCGGCTCATTTACGCCGATATAGTTGCCTAGGCTTTTGCTCATCTTCTGAACCCCATCTAACCCGGGAAGGATGGGCATCATAAGGGCCACCTGGGGTTCCTGGCCGTACTCCCTTTGAAGCGTCCGTCCCATAAGCAAGTTAAACTTCTGGTCTGTACCCCCGAGCTCCACGTCCGCCCTTAACACGACCGAATCATATCCCTGCATTAAAGGGTAAAAGAATTCGTGTATACCGATGGGCCGCCCTTCCTCAAAGCGTTTTGAAAAATCCTCCCTTTCCAGCATTCGAGCCACGGTAACCTTAGCCGCAAGCTCAATAACTTCGCTAAAGGTAAGTTTTCCCAGCCAGCTACTATTGAAAACAACTTCAGTACGACCAGGATCTAAAATTTTAAAAATCTGTTCTTTATAGGTTTCGGCATTTGCTTTTACTTCTTCCTCACTAAGCTGGCGCCGCGTCTCAGACCTTCCCGTGGGATCTCCTATACGGCCCGTAAAATCTCCTATTATAATAACGACCTGGTGCCCTAGCTCCTGGAACTGCCTCAGCTTATGCAACACGACCGTATGCCCGAGGTGGATGTCGGGAGCCGTCGGATCGAGCCCCAGCTTGACCTTGAGGGGACGTCCGGTCCGCAAGGAATGGCGGATCTTCTTTTCCAGGTCTTCTTCCGGAATTATCTCTGCGGCTCCCCGGCGGATAATCGACAGTTGCCTAGCAACTTCTTTCTCCAAGGGGGATCAGCCTTCCTTTCTGCCCATCTGTCTTTCAAAGTTTAACATAAGGCATAACCGGGTTCAAGCTATCTTCTGACTGTGCTATAATGAAAGAGTATTAAGGGGGTCAGAACAAAGTCATGGTCCGAGAAAAGAAAAGGGTGCGGCGTTTAAATATAGCCAGGCTTCTTCTATTGATTATAGCTCTCTTTTCCCTACTATTGCTCGGCGCAGGAACGGGCTTTGCTATAGGGGTCCTAAGGAGCCTTCCGCAATGGGATCCGGCCAACATAAGGATGGACCTGACTACTACCTTATATGATAAGGATAACCGCCCTTTCGCCACCCTTCACGGAGGAGAAAACCGCCTTCCTGCATCCCTTGAAGAGATACCGGATCACCTAGAGAAAGCAGTAATAGCCATCGAGGATGTACGGTTTTACCAACACCACGGCATAGATTTGAGGGCCATCGCCCGGGCAGCAGTCACCAACCTGTTACACCGCCAAATAAGGGAAGGCGGTAGCACCATCACCCAGCAGCTGGCTAAAAACGCTTTTATAGAAAATCCTGAAAAAACCTTTAAAAGAAAAATACAGGAAGCCATCCTGGCCCTTCAATTAGAGCGCCTGTATACTAAAGATGAGATCCTGGAGCAATATCTCAATATAGTCTATTTCGGGCCTGGAGCCTACGGGGTCCGGGCGGCTGCTGAAGTCTATTTTGGAAAGGATGTCAAAGACCTTACTTTAGCCGAAAGTGCGCTTTTAGCCGGAATAATCCAGAGCCCTGCCCGTTATTCACCTTTAATAAAAGGTAACGAAGAAGCAGCGAAAGAGCGCCAGGCCGTAGTTTTGGCCAACATGGTCAAGTACGGCTTCATCACCCAGGAAGAGGCCGACCAAGCCCTCAAAGAAAAGCTCGTTTTCAATTCCAAACCGCCTCAGACAACGCCGAAATACCCCTATTTTGTAGATACTGTGATAGAAGAAGCTAGCCGTCTCTTGGAGGAAAACGGCATAGACGCAGGAGAACTCTTCCGCGGCGGCTTGCATGTATATACTACCCTGGATCCTAAGATTCAGGAGAAAATAGAGGAAGTTTACAACAACCCGGCTAATTTCCCCAAGAGTGCGCCGGACCGCCTGATTGAAAGTGCCATGGTAGTCTTAGATCCCCATACTGGAGAAATAAGGGGGCTCATCGGAGGAAGGAAGTATACTACCCGCCGGGGACTAAACAGGGCTACCCAGGCCGAAAGACAACCGGGCTCAACCATAAAACCCCTGGTCGTTTATGCACCTGCGCTGGAAAAAGGGTTCCCCCCGGCTACGGTGATAGACGACGTTCCTACTACGTTTCCTAGCTCGCCCAAACCGTTTACTCCCGTAAACTATGACGGCCGATACCGGGGACTAATCAGTATGCGCGAAGCCCTGCGTTGGTCAGTTAATGTAGCTGCGGTTAAAATGCTTGATACTATCGGAATAGACACCGGTTTCGAATTTGGACGTCGGGTGGGCCTGCCTTTGAAAGAGAGCGATCGTAATTTATCCCTGGCGCTGGGCGGCATTACTTCCGGTGTAACTCCTTTACAAATGGCGGCAGCCTACGCTGTGTTCGCTAACGGTGGCCTTTATATTCCACCTCACGCCGTAACCCGTATTACGGACAGGTTCGGCCGGGACCTCATTGTAAATACGCCTGAGAAGAAGGTAGTCTTAAGCGAACAACTGGCCTATCTCATGACCGACATGCTGCAGACGGTTATAAAGTCGGGTACAGGCCAGCGTGCTCAAATAGGCCGGCCGGCAGCAGGAAAAACCGGCACCACTTCCCTTCCCGATCTACCGGCTTTCAAAGGTTTGTCAGGAGAGAAGGATGCCTGGTTTGTGGGTTATACTCCCGAGCTAGTGGCTGCTGTTTGGATGGGATATGACGAGACAGACCCCCAACATTATCTAAAAGGGGTAGCCGGCGGAAGCTATCCTGCCCTCATTTGGAAGCAGGTAATGCAGGAAGCGTTGAAAGGCGTGCCGGTCAAGGATTTCCCGCGGCCACCCGGAATTGTCTATGCAGATGTAGACGCCAAGTCGGGCCTTTTACCCAGCGATCTAACCCCTAAGCAATTCATAGTTAAAGAGATCTTTACAACAGAGATGGTACCCAAAAAGGTGTCCGATGTATGGGTTAAGCTGGATGTGTGTGCCACTACAGGGCAGCTTCCTTCTCCTTATTGTCCTCAACTAACTACAGGCGTTTTCCTGAAACGGCCTGTGCCCTACAGTGGCTCTGTACAACCGGAAGACGCGTACCTAGAGGCACCCAAGGAAGTTTGCACTCTACACGGTTCCGGCCAGACCACTAAGGTTAAAATATGTACAGACCCGCGCCATAAAGGTAAACCCGTTCTTGCTAATGTACCGGAACCGGGCCAGGAGGGAGGGTGCCCGCCCGAGTACGTTCAAGAAAAAGAGTTTCCCCCGGGTGCTACCCCCTCAGAGCATTGTAGTCTTCCCGACCATCAACTGAAGAAACAGGCCGGCAGTATCAAACCACCTCCGCCGCCCGAACTTGAGGCTCAAGTAGATGTGGGCCCAGGGCAGAACCGGGCCCGGGTAAAGCTTTCCTGGTCCATCAGCGGGGACATGGAATACCTCTACTCTGTCGAACGCCGCGAAGAAAACGGCCGGAAGAATCTCACTATAACCCGGGACACTTCCTATATAGATAGCTCTGTCAGGGCAGGAAGAACATATATCTACCGTGTTATAGCCATCGATCCCCATACCCAGCTTAGCAGCGCTTCCAATGAGGTTACAGTTAATATACCGCCCAACAACAGGTCGGAAACCAAACCGCCGTAAAGCCTAAACTTATTTCAATTCTACTATAGTGACCCCGGTACCTCCCTCCCCTGCATGACCAAAGCGAAAACTTTTTACTAAGGGATGAAAGCTAAGATAGCGGTGCAGGGCTGCGCCCAACGCGCCGGTGCCTTTCCCGTGGATAAGGCTTACAACCTTAAGGCCGGCAAGGTAGGCATCATCTAAATATTTGTCGGCCTGGTGGCAAGCTTCCTCTACAGTTAAACCCCTCAGGTCAAGTTCCGGCTTCAAAGAACGGACATCTACCCGCACTGACCAACCACCCTGTTGTTGGGGTTCTACTTTTTTCGCTGGAAGTAGCCTGAGTTCGCCCAGCTTAACGTTTGCCTTCAAGGGCCCTACCTGGACTAGCACATCGCCCTGTGAATTAGGATGGGACAAGACCTGGCCCTCCTGGTTTAAACTCACAATCCAAACCCTTTCACCGGGGGAAACTGTGGCCGGCGGCTCACCATCTGCCTGGGGCCTGTATTCTGCAGCCTTATCAGCTATCTCCCTATCCCAAACACCTAGCTGCGTTCTGGCTTGATCCAGTACCTTTACTTTATTCTTATAATCCTCCTCTGCTAAAGCCTTCTCTACCTGCTTCATCATCTCCCGTACCTCTAGTTTGGTACGCCGTACTAGATCATGGGCTTCACGCCGGGCCCTTTCTAACACTTCGCCGGCTTTCTTCCGCGCTTCCTGCCATTCCTTTTCTGCTTTCTTCCTTATCTCCTCTGCTTGCCGGCGTAATGACTCCGCCTCCAGGAGTGCCTCCCGGCTAGCCTGCTTGTCTTGGGCCAGCTCCCGGATCATCTGGCTTACTTGTACCCGCTCCTCGGAAAGGTAGGTCCTCGCCCGCTCAAGGACCTCTTCGGGTAGGCCCAGCCGCTGGGAGATAATGAATGCATTGCTTTCCCCCGGGGTACCTATAAGCAGCCGGAAGGTGGGCTTCAACGTTTCGCTATCAAATTCTACAGCGGCATTTTCTACTCGCGGAGTAGTATAGGCATAGGCCTTTAATTCGCTATAGTGGGTAGTGGCCACCACTTTAGCACCGTGAGAGGCAAGGTAATCCAAGATGGCCATCCCTAAAGCGGCGCCTTCCGTAGGGTCCGTCCCTGCCCCTAGCTCATCCAAAAGAACCAAGGTTCCTGGATTCACATAAGACAAGATGGACACTATGTGGCTCATGTGAGCCGAAAAGGTGCTGAGAGACTGTTCGATGCTTTGCTCATCTCCGATATCGGCAAAAACAGGACCTCCCACCGATATAGAAGCTTCCTGGGCCGGAAGGTGCAGGCCGCACTGGGCCATTAAAGTAAAAAGCCCTAAAGTTTTTAAAGTAACTGTTTTCCCTCCTGTATTGGGCCCGGTGATTATCAAAATATCAAAATCTTCACCCAGCCATAGCGTAACGGGCACGACTTTCCCTTTAAGGAGGGGGTGCCTCCCTCCAACGATCTTCCAGCGACCGCCAGTATTTAACGAGGGAGCGACGGCATCCATCCTCTGGCTTAAGAGCCCTTTAGCCAAGATAAAGTCTATTTTAGCCAAAGCCCTGAGGGTCCGGAAAATCTCTTCCTTTGCCCTTCCTACAAGCTGGCTCAAATCGTAAAGAATGGCCTCTATCTCCCGCTGCTCTTCAGCGCCCAAGCGTTTAAGTTCGTTATTTAACTCAACTAAAGCTAATGGTTCTATGAAAAGGGTGGCACCGCTAGCCGACTGGTCGTGAACCAGACCGGGCACATGGTGGCGATATTCTTGCTTAACGGGAAGACAATACCGTCCCGCACGTATGGTATATAGACTATCCTGAAGATACTTTTGTATCTCGGGAGACCTCAAATACTCCTCCAGCTTTTGCTTTATTTTTTCCTGTAAGGCGCTTATACGCTGCCTCAGGGACCATAGCCTAGGTGTCGCTTCGTCTCTTATTTCACCGTCTTCCCGCAAGGCCTTACCTATCCTCTCCTCAAGCTGCAAAAATTCCCTTACTCGACCGGCCCAGGACTTAAGTATGGGAAGGTCCTCTCCTACTTTTAACAGCGCTTTTTTTATACGCCTTCCTGCAGCCAGGGTACCGGCCACCTGTACCAGCTCTTCCCCGGTAAGAAGCCCTCCTCGGCCGGCCCGTTCCACTAAAGGCCGTATATCCCTAACGCCTGCCCGGTTAAAATCAGGAACAAGGCGCCACAGCAAACAGGCTTCTCCCGTCTCCGCCTGCCGTAATTTGACCTCCTCTACGTCTGTTGTAGGCTCAAGTTCTTCTACCAACTCTTGCCCCAAAGGCGAACTACAACATTCTTTGAGCTGGTCCAGGATTTTACCCAACTCCAATTTTTCCATGGTTTTAAAGAACAAATCTTTCTCTTCCACGCTGCTATTCCTCCATGCTCTTTCCCTCAAATCACTTCTATGATTTTTTATAACACTCCCCGGAAGTAATGTCCCCGGGTCACCTCCCGACCTACAAGCCTTTCAACCTCCTCGGCCAGTGCCGATAACGCCCCCACTTCTCCTTCTTTCAAGCATAGCAAGGCTTCCCGGTAGAGTCTTGTTATCCGCCGTATGTAAGAACTCTCCTTTTCCCTTAATTCGAGCCTTACCATGGCCACCCCCGTACCTTTAAAAAGATCCAGGGCGGAGATAACGTCAAGTGTTTTGGAATTATACAGGTAGAAACGGCAGCGAGTATCTGTGGTCACAGGAAAGACAAACCCCAAGCGGTCCCTTAAACCAAAGCTTGTTTTCTCGCAAGGTCTAGAACACACTACCCTCCCGGCCTTCCCGCCCAACCTGGCCCCTAGGACGCAATGGGCGGATATCATCAAAGGGAAGCGGCCGTGCACAATCGCCTCTAAAGGCAGGATGGGCCGCAACTTTCTTATCTCCTCCAGATTCAATTCCGGAGAAAGGGTTGCACCCTCAACACCCCAAGCCTTAAGGGCCTGGAGTGTTAAGTCGTTAAATACATTAAAGGTATAATCCGCCCATCCCGTCAAGCCGTACTCCGCAAGCAACTTTAAACTCCCTAAATTTCCCACTAAGAATCTACGTACTCCCGCCCCAAGCCATTTGTCTAGCTCTCGCCGGATATAGTGGTCCTCTCTTTCCTGCCATACCCTAGGAAACGCTACAAAAAACTCCCGCTCCTGCCGCCGAGCCTCCTCGCAAAGGCTCTGCAGCTCCGGTAGGGAAGGATTTTCCCGCCCACGCCATACCTCCCCTCCTAAATAAACCCTTTCGGCTCCGGCCTCCAGAGCAACCCAAGCAGCTTCAGAGCTCCCTACGGCCACCGAAAGGGAAGGTATGCGTGAGATCCGCTTTTCCTCCTCCCTTCGTAAGCTCGCTACAGTAGCTCTAAATTCCTGCCGCGGTGGTACAGAGCGGGGGAAGGCCTCCCGGCGTTTCACACTCAGGTCAGCCAGGGCCCCACGCCTTACCTGGTTGATTATGCTTAAAGGTACCATAGGCCTATCTTGAAGGTTGATTTTTAAGCTTTTTAACTCATAAGGAGTATTGCCCAGGCGGTCCAGCTGCTCCTTTAGAACTTCCTCCGTTAAAGGGTGTTTTATGGCTACCTCCGCGGGTTTAGTAGAGGCCGCCTCCCCGGTATGTCCTTCCTCGTCACTGACTTTAATTTTAAAGGGTTGCCCCGGAGAAGACCAAACTTCCATATGAACCGGGATTTTCCGGCCCTCTCGCCCGAAAGCATAAGTACTTCTAGCCCAGGATAAGAGGGAGGCATCGCTAGTTTTAAATATCCGGTCTCCCGGACGAGCCTTCGGAGGTAACTCTAAGGAAACCATGGTTCCTGCTGGCGCTTCCTCCACTTTCTTACCTCCGACCCTTATATCCTCCACCATAAGCCCAGCGTGCCCTTCACGAATCCAGACTTCTATCCCGTCCCCTCTCCGTAAAGGCCCCTCCAGTCTAACTAGGTACCGTCCAGCCTCCTTGCCTGCAACTCTGCCTATGTAAATACCCCGGTTGCTGGGACGGCCGTAACTCATCAATTCGGCGCCGGGGTCACCCAACAGATAACCGGGAGTAAAATCCCGGTTAAAAACCTGGGCCACTTCCCGGATCTCCTCCGGATCTACATTAAACTTTTCCGGATTCTCCAGATAACGGTCTATAGCCCTGCGGTAGGCCCGCGTAACTACAGCAACATATTCCGGCCGGCGCATACGGCCCTCTATTTTAAAGGCGTCCACTCCCGCTTGTATAAGGCGGGGTACAAGTTCCAAGGTACACAGATCTCTGGTACTCAAAAGATGCTCCGCTTTAGCTTCTAACTCCCTACCCCTATCATCTACTAAAGTGTAAGTCAGCCGGCACGGTTGGGCGCACCGGCCGCGGTTTCCGCTCCTACCGCCTACTAAGCTGCTTAAAAGGCACTGGCCTGAGTAGCAAAAGCAAAGGGCCCCGTGAACGAAGACTTCCACCTCCAGGCGGCACTTACGTTTTATACCGGCTATCTCATCAAGGGACAATTCACGGGCTAATATTACCCGTTTAAAGCCTAGTTCGCCCAAAAGCTCGGCTCCTAAAGCATTAGTGACCGTCATCTGCGTGCTGGCCATAAGTTTAAGTTCCGGCAAGGCCTTTCTGGCCGCCCACGCTAGACCCAGGTCTTGTACTATTACCCCGTCGGCACGGTTTTCCCCTAAGAAATACAGGTAATCTATAGCGTCATCTAATTCCGTATTCTTTATCAACGTATTTACCGTCACATATACTCTAACCCCGCGTTCATGGGCGTACTCTATAGCTTCTACTATTTCATCTCGGCTGAAATTTTCTGCCAGCTGCCGAGCGTTAAAATCCTGACCTCCTAGGTATACGGCATCCGCCCCGTTAGCTATGGCAGCCCTTAAAGCTTCTTTATTCCCAGCAGGAGCCATAAGTTCGACCAAAACGGTATCTCTCCTTAGTACGTAATAAAGTATCTAGTCTTTTATTTTACCACACATAAATTATTTCTTTAGCCAGCTTAAACTTTGCCTTCAAGACTTTCATCAAATACCTCCCCAAAAACGAAAAAGCGCGTAAAACCGCGCTTTGAAACTTCTTAGTATATCTTGCCTGATTTATCTTCGCTTAATCTAATTTTGCTCTACCTTTTCCAATATATTATATACTGGGTTTTTCGAACTGTTTTCTGATACAAACCACTCCCAGTTTGAGCGAAACAAGTTATACTCTTCGTCGAGCCGCCCGTAGGCCTCATTCAGCTCTGTAAGTTTGAGCAACAAATCCTCCATAAACATCCTGCCCCCTTTCCAAAAATATATAATGTCCTTTTACTCAAACCTCTAAAGTACCCTCCCTAAAGCAAACCCTTCCCCTCTAGGTGCTCGGTATCTCTATTTTAGCATATTTTTTATTACATTTAGAATTGCCATCGCCCAAATGCAATATTTTGACTTCGAAAGGTAGAAAACGCAGGACGAACAGAATTGTGAACCTTTTCTCTAGCCATCTTCGTACTTTACGTTTCTACAACCCTTTTTATTAGCAAGAATCATGCCAAAGCGGACGCCAAGTCTGTGATACCCCAAACAAAGTGGGCCGGCTGCACTTAAACTAGCCGGCCCACTAAACGGGGTGTTCAATATTTTGAAACCGCCCCACCAAGCCAAGGTGGCGTTTGTTGTTCCCACGTAGGACGTGACAATGGGATTCGGTTTTTTGTATTACATCCGGTTTTCCGAATACATCTTGACCATTTTGGGAGAGATCCGGTACCGCTTGAGCATCTCATTCAAAGTGCTCCGCTTTAGTCCCAAAATTTCAGCCGCACGCGCCTGAACCCATTTACTCTCTTCTAAAGCCTTAAGAAGCAATTGGACCTCGTAGGCCTGTACGGCCTCTCTAAAGGTCATACCCTTGGTGTAGGCCCAGCCCGTAGCATTGGCAGCGCGGTTGCGGATTTCCCGGGGGAGGTCTCCCAGCTCTATCTTATCCCCCTCACAAAGGATGGCGGCCCGTTCCACGACGTTCTCCAGCTCCCTCACATTCCCCGGCCAGTCGGCCCGAACTAAAGCGTCCATAGCCTCGGCCGTAAATCCTTTAATCTCCTTGCCGAGCCGCTGGCAAGCCCTCTGGAGGAAATGCCTGGCCAGCAAGGGAATGTCATCCCGCCTCTCCCGCAACGGAGGTAACCAAATAGTGACTACATTCAGCCGATAGAAAAGCTCCGGCCGGAAGGACCCCTCTTTGATGGCCTTCTCCAGATCCCGGTTAGTGGCTGCAATTACCCGCACGTCAACCTTTCGCGGCCTGGTCTCTCCTACCCGTATAAACTCTCCTTCCTGCAAGACTCTTAAAAGTTTACTCTGCAACCCCAAGCTTATATCTCCTATTTCATCTAGGAACAAAGTGCCCTGGTGCGCTTCCTCAAAGAGGCCGCGCTTGCTGGTAACGGCACCGGTAAAGGCCCCCTTAGCGTGCCCGAAAAGTTCGCTTTCCAACAGCGTCTCGGGGAGGGCCGCACAGTTAATACTTATAAAGGGGCCATCGCTACGCAAGCTCCGGTAATGGATGGCCCGTGCTACTAGCTCCTTTCCGGTACCGCTTTCGCCACGTATAAGGACTGTAGCATCGGTCGGAGCCACCTTCTCGATTAACCTGTACACTTCTTGCATGGCTAAGCTCTTGCCTACAATATCGCCGAACTGCTTGCGTACCGTGTTAAGCTCTTGCTTGAGCCGGAGATTGCTCTTCTGTAACTGTAGGATTAAATAAGGCAGGCACATCTCATTCTCAGCCAGCCCTTGATATACAGCTATAGCCTTCTCCCGGCAGGAAGAATACCCGCAGGCACCGCAATTTAGTTCATCTTCCGGCCCCATTTTACCCAGCTCGGCCATGATAGCCCGAATTTCAGCTTCGCTGGGCTGCGGCAGATGTACCCTCTCATCCCGGAATTCACGTCGCAAGTTAACCCCGTTGAGGTAAACAGCCAGATCCTCGCGGCCACCGGTTTTACCCTGTTCACCTAAAGCCAGACCCTCCCGGGTAAACTCGGCTACTATACGCCTTCGCCGGAAGGAAGAATACTCATTTTGCATCATGGGGCCTTCAATACAGCCTTTGCAGAACAGCATATCTACGAGCTGTGGTACCATTTTACCTTCATTAGCCGCTTTAAGGAATTCCAAGCAGTCATCTCGGCCCTCAATGACCAGCAACCTGCTTTCTAGTATATCCGCCATCATACCCGCACTGCGCAAAAGTCCCCCGCCAATAGGATACAGGCGTCCCAGTTCGGGCTTAGGATTATCAAATCCTTCGTCTTCTACAGAGGTTACCTCTATTCCTTTCTCTTGAAGCATCTGTTTTAGTTCCGGGTAGGTCAAAACGGCATCTATGGCTCCCGCTACTTCTTCAGCCCTGGCTTCGTCCTTCTTGGCCACACAGGGCCCTATAAATACCACTTTAATTCCGGGGCCCAGCTTCTTTTTTAGATAGCGCCCCAAGGCCACGGCAGGAGAAACAATGGGAACAAGCCGGGGAATAAGGCGGGGGAAATATTTTTGGACTAGATTAACTACGGCAGGACAGGGGGTGCTGATGAACCCCTGGCTTTCGCCGACCTCCTTTAAGAATCTGAGGTATTCTTGGGTTACAAGATAGGCGCCGAAGGCCACCTCATGCACCTCATAAAAACCTAATTTACGCAAAGCGCAGGCCACCTGCCCGGGCCAGGCAGGGTGAAACTCGGCCACAAAGGAGGGCGCAAGGCAAGCTACCGTCTTTTCGTGTTCTAAAAACTCTTTAACTATCTCTATTTCACTTTCTATCATCTTAGCCTGCTGTGAGCAGACACGTACGCAATATCCGCAAGCGATGCAGCGCTCGGGCACAACCTGGGCTTGCCCGTCCACCACCCTAATAGCCTTTACCGGGCAGTTACGGACACACGCATAGCACATGCGGCATTTTCCTGTGATTGTTCTCACTATGCCACTCACCAGTAAAATATCCCCCCTTTTTGTTCCCTCAAGTATTATAACATAAGTTCGGCTCCCGGGAAGTCAAAAATTTGAACCATAAAAACAAAAAAGGGGAAGCTTCGTTAAAAAAGCGCTTCCCCTTGAAACTGTCCAACCCAAAGGGTTTAATACTTACCCCGCGGCGTATAATGGGTATGCAACAGTTGGTGGGATCTCTCGCTTAAAGGATGACCCAAAAACTCCCGGTACAGGGCTTTAATAGAAGGATTCTCGTGGGATTTACGTATTACCATACGCTCATCAGCGCTGTAAATACCTGCCATGCGCTGAGCCCTAATTTCCTCGTTCGTAGGAATAGGCTGCCCTCCGCCGCCAATACACCCACCGGGGCAGCACATGATCTCGATAAAGTGGTATTTTTCCCCTGCTTTGACCCGTTCTAAGAGTTCCCGGGCGTGGCCCAGGCCATGGGCTACCGCCACCCGTACCGGGGTACCTTCAATATCAATGGTGGCTTCCTTAATACCCTTTAGACCCCGCACCTCATGGAACTCCAACCTCGGCAGCTCTTTCCCCGTCATCAGCTCGTAAGCCGTACGCAGGGCAGCTTCCATCACACCACCGGTGGTTCCAAAAAGCACAGCCGCACCGGTGGACTCGCCCAATGGGTCATCATAGTCTTCTTCCGGCAGGCTCTGAAAATCGATACCCGCCTCTTTGATCATCCGGGCAAGCTCCCGGGTGGTAAGAACGTAATCCACATCTTGGTATCCGCTGTCCTTCATTTCAGGCCGCTGCGCTTCGAATTTTTTGGCCGTGCAGGGCATTATAGACACCACTACCATCCGGGACGGATCTATACCTACCTTTTGGGCATAATAGGTTTTCGCTACCGCGCCGAACATTTGCTGTGGGGATTTACAGGTGGATAAATGCGGCAAAAGCTCGGGGTAAAAGTGCTCGATAAACTTGATCCAGCCCGGACTACAAGAGGTGAGAAGGGGCAGTCTCTCTCCTTTTTTAAACCGCTCTATAAATTCGCTACCTTCTTCCATAATGGTAAGGTCCGCTGAAAAGTCGGTATCGAAAACACGATCGAACCCTAAACGCCTTAAGGCCGCCACCATTTTACCCGTGGTGATGGCACCGGGCGGATAGCCGAACTCTTGCCCGATGGACACCCTGGTAGCAGGAGCCGTCTGAACTACCACGAATTTCTCCGGGTCGGCCAGTGCTTCCCAAACTTCTTCGGTATAATCCTTTTCATACAAAGCTCCCACCGGACATACCAGGATGCACTGGCCGCACTCTACGCAGGCCACGTTAATAAGTTTTTCGTGAAAAGCCGGGGCGATGACTGTTTCGAAACCCCTCTCTTGGGGTGCGATGGCCTTAACAGTCTGCACCTTTTCGCATACTGCGACACAGCGGCGGCAGAGGATACATTTTTCGGGATCGCGCACAAGGGCTGGAGTAGACGTATCAGCCTGGTACGTTGTTCTTTTGCCCTCAAAGCGGACCTCCCGTATCCCTAAAGTTTGCGCCAGCGTTTGCAGCTCACAATTCAGGTTGCGGATGCAAGTCGGGCACTCCATCTTATGATTGGAAAGCAAAAGCTCCACGTTTAGGCGGCGGGCAGCCCGCACCCGCGGGGTATTGGTGCGGACTACCATGCCGTCGGAAACTGGCGTTACACAAGCAGCCGCCAAATTACGTGCCCCTTCTACTTCTACCACACATACACGGCAGGCACCTATCTCGTTAATACCTTCCAGATAGCATAAGGTAGGGATGTGGATACCGGCCTTCTCTGCGGCTTTTAAAATAGTAGTGCCGGCTTCGACCTCTACCTTTACATTATCAATAGTCACTGAAACCATGCTCATCCTTATTCGCCTCCCGTCCTTTGGCTTACAAGCTATTCCCGTACGTCGCAGCGCAAGCACCGAGCCGCCTCAGCCATGGCCTGTTCTGGACTATAACCCAGTTCAACCTCGGCAAAACCTTTAAGCCGCTCTTCCACTGGCAGGGTGGGAACCTTTACTCGCTCGGTTTTCTCCTCGATGACCGGTGCCGTACGCTTACGTTCCACCTGGACCTGCGGCATTACTATACCGTCACCGCCCAGGTATTTATCGATGGCTGCTGCAGCTTTTTTGCCCGCAGCAATAGCCGTGATTACTGTGTCTGGGCCGCTCACGCAATCTCCCCCCGCAAAGACGCCGGGTAGGTTAGTAGCCAAAGTTTTTTCGTCGGCTACAATGGTCCCCGCAGGGCTGAGTTCGAGGTCCCCGGGCAAGGCCTCCTTCTCCACGGTCTGGCCAATAGCCGCAACAACCACATCCACGTCTAAAGTAAACTCCCCGCCTTCAACAGGCACAGGCCGGCGCCGGCCACTCTTATCAAAATCCCCGGGACGCATCTTGGCACACCTTAAAGCCTTCACGCGCCCGGCTTCACCCAGAATGGCTACCGGTGCCGCCAGGCAGGTAATCTTAATCCCTTCCCTTTCTGCTTCACGGATCTCTTCCCGTATGGCGGGCATGTCTTCTTTAGTGCGCCGGTAGATAACGTGTACTTCTCTAGCCCCCAGGCGTTTAGCCGAGCGGGCCGCATCCATAGCCACATTTCCGCCACCGATAACCGCTACCACCTTATCCTTTACATCCACGGGACGCCCTAAGTTAAGCTCCCGCAGGAAGGTTACCCCGGAATAAACTCCCGAAAGCTCCTCTCCCGGGATGCCGAGCTTAAGATCCTTATGGGCACCGACGGCAAGGAAGACGGCCTGGTAACCCTCTTTCTTCAGGTCCTCCAGGGTAAAGTCGCGGCCCAAAGCCTTATTGGTCCGGATTTCTACACCCAGCTCCGTAATGGTCTCAATCTCCTGGGCCAAGGTCTTCTTGGGCAGCCGGTATTCGGGAATACCTACGGCCATCATACCTCCGGCCACCGGTAGAGCCTCAAAAACAGTAACTGCGTAACCCTTTAAGGCCAGGTAATAAGCTGCCGTGAGCCCCGCCGGGCCCGCACCGACAACGGCCACCTTCTTCCCATTAGCAGGAGAAACTACGGGTCTTGGCCGCTGTCCATTTAAAGACAAGGCGTAGTCCGCGGCAAACCTCTTAAGCTCCCTTATAGCCACGGCTTGATCCATCTTGGCCCGGTTGCATTTGCCTTCACAGGGATGATGGCAGACACGGCCACACACTACAGGGAAGGGGTTCTCCCGCCGGATCACCTCGTAGGCTTCAGCAAAACGGCCCTGGCGGATAAGGTCGATATAAATGGGCACATCTACATTGGCCGGGCAGGTATTCTGGCAAGGTGAATGGAAAAGTGCCGCGCACACAGAGGCCGGGCAGCGTTTATCCCTGATATGGGCTTCATACTCGTCCCGGAAATACCTTATGGTGCTGAGCACTGGATTCGGAGCCGTCTGGCCCAGGCCGCAGAGGGCGGTATCCTTAATCTGCTGCCCCAGTTCAATAAGAAGTTCAATATCTCCTTCCCGGCCCTGCCCCTTGGTTATACGGTCCAGTATCTCCAACATCCGGGTAGTGCCGATACGGCAAGGGGTGCACTTACCGCAGGATTCATCCTTAACAAACTCCAGGAAGAATTTGGCCAAGTCCACCATGCAAGTATCCTCATCCATTATGATGAGGCCGCCGGAACCCATGATAGTTCCCAAGGCAGTAAGGGATTCGTAATCGATGGGCACATTAAGGTGCTCAGCGGGGATGCACCCGCCTGAAGGGCCTCCCGTCTGGGCGGCCTTAAACTTTTTACCGCCGGGTATACCGCCACCGATATCGTAGATTACCTCGCCCAAGGTGGTGCCCATGGGCACCTCAACCAGCCCGTTATTGTTTATCTTGCCAGCCAGGGCGAAAACCTTGGTGCCCTTGCTCTTTTCCGTACCGATAGAGGCAAACCATTCCCAGCCGTTGCGAATGATAGTAGGTACATTAGCCAGGGTCTCTACATTATTGATAACTGTGGGCTTGCCCCACAAGCCCGACACGGCGGGGAAAGGAGGCCTCGGTCGCGGTTCACCCCTGCGCCCCTCAATGGAGGCCAAAAGCGCTGTCTCTTCTCCACATACGAAGGCGCCTGCTCCAAGCCTGATGTCTATATCAAAATCAAAGCCCGAATTAAACAGGTTTTTGCCTAAGAGACCCTTTTCTCGCGCTTGGCTGATGGCGATTTTAAGGCGGTGCACCGCGATGGGATATTCTGCCCGCACGTAAATATATCCTTGGTTTGCGCCAATGGCATATCCGGCAATGGCCATCCCTTCCAGTACAGCATGGGGATCGCCTTCCAAGATGCTCCGGTCCATGAAAGCCCCCGGATCTCCTTCGTCTGCGTTACATACGACGTACTTTACAGGTCCCGGAGAACGGTAGGCGAATTCCCATTTTAGCCCCGTTGGGAACCCTCCGCCGCCTCGCCCCCTAAGGCCGGATTTTTTAATTATGTCTATAACCTCTTCCGGTTTCATCTCGGTCAATACTTTAGCCAGAGCCAAATATCCATCGCGGGCGATGTATTCTTCGATGGATTCCGGGTTAATCACCCCGCAGTTGCGTAAAGCAATACGGAGCTGGTGTTTGAAGAAGGGTATCTCTTCAAAGGAAGAGACCGCAGCCTCGGTTTCCGGCTGCTTGTAAAGCAAGCGCTCCACTATCCGGCCCTTTATAAAATGCTCTTCCACAAGTTCCGGCACATCCTCGGGCCGTACGGTACAGTAGAATACCCCTTCGGGATAGACCATCATATTGGGGCCAAAACGGCAAAAACCGAAGCAGCCCGTCTCCACTACCTTTATCTCCTTATCCAAACCCCGGGCCATTAACTCCTTTACCAGGGCTTCTCTGGTCGCCTGGCTCTCGGAAGCCGTGCATCCCGTACCAGCACATATAAGAACATGGGCGCGATAGAATTCCATCTTCATCCCCCTCCCTATGGCCAACGGCTACTTATTTACTACCCATTCGTTTATTACGATCCCATTAACTATATGCTGGGCTACAATCTGGCGGGCCTTTTGTGCATCCACCTTGCCATAGGTGACCCGCGGCTTGCCCGGTACAAACACATCTACCAGCGGTTCTTGTGCGCACAATCCTATACAGCCTGTCTGAGTAACCACTACATTCGTCAGCCGGCGTTTAGCCAGCTCATCCAGCAGGGCAGACATAACTTCCCGGGCTCCGGCCGCTATACCGCAGGTACCCATACCTACAACAACTTTGATCTTGTCTCCTCCTTCACGTAGGGCAATGGATTCTTGAATCTCTTTCTTTAGTTTAAGCAGGTCTTCCACGGACTTCATAAACCCTATTCACCCCCATATAAAGCCTTTAACCCTTCATCTATGTGACTCTGAACCCACTTTAGGACCGGTGCTAGATTAACAGGTATATCCCCTAACTGTTCCTTTAGCCAGGAGGTAGAAAACTCAAAGGCTTCTTTGCCTCTCTGGTGGTAATAGTAAACCTCGGGCGGATCCTCCCTGCTTAAGATTGAAGCTATGGTGGCCCCCATATCGCCCAGGGGTGGGCGGTCTATATGATTTAACTCCAGAGTGACCACTACCCGGGTCCCCTTACCTGGTTGAGAAACTAAAGTTAAGCTTCCTCCACACTGCTCGGCTGTTGCTCTAAGAAGGGATAACCCTAATCCTACCCGCCTGGTAGTACGGCTTGTAAAAAACGGATCCAGTGCTGCCTGCCTTTCCTTTTCACTCATCCCCCTACCGTTGTCTGTTAACTCAATAATCATCCGGTTGGCCACCGGATCTTCTAAAATCGTCAATTCTAATAAACTCGCACCGGCGGCCAGGGAATTTTCCATTATATCTAAGATATGCAGGGCTAGTTCTTCCATCATTGATAGGTCTGGAGCACGGCCACGGCTTTATCCGGCCTCAAAAGACCGTAAGCCCTCTTGTTCACCATCATCACCGGAGCCAGACCGCAGGCTCCCAAACAGCGAACGACTTCCAAGGAAAACCTACCATCATCGGTGCTATCGCCAGCTTTAATACCCAGCTCTTTTTCCAAGCGTTCCAGGATCTCCGGAGCACCCTTAACATAACAAGCCGTACCCTTGCACAAGGAGATCTGATATTTGCCTTTGGGTTTAGTAGTAAAGTAGGCATAAAAGGATACTACACTATAAACCTCGCTTAAGGATACGCCCAACCCTTCAGCTATGGCTATAAGCACCTGTTTAGGGAGATAACCGATAAGCTCCTGAGCCTTATGCAATACCTCAATAAGGCTAGAAGGCTGGCCGCGGTGAGCCTTGATAATTTCATTAAGCTGTTCCCATTTTTCTTCGCATTTGCAAGCTTCCATGTCGGTTTCTTGCACCTCCTCGGACTTTGGACCAAATATTGAACGGGTTACTCTACTACTCTGAAATATCCACCGGCCCCTTGAACCATCACCACCTTTCGTCCTCCTTCACCGGCCAGGGCTAAACGCAGCTCTGAGAAGGTCAACTCGTGCATACAGAAACAGGTAGCAAGCTGCCCTATATCCTCCAAATAATGAGCATCGGAAGAGGCTATCAAGGAAAAGCCTTGGGGCAACGATGTGCGGCTTCTTATCCTTTCCAGGTTCTCCGCCCGGCTCACCTCTAGTGCTGTTATAGGCAAACCCGGGGGGATAAAACCTAGCACATTAAGTAAACTATACGCTTGCCTATCCACGTGGGCAGGTATTACTATCCCCTCAAGAAGGCTCACCCCCCGAAACACTTCTTCTATACTAAGGCTGGTGCTCTGCAGAAGAAGCCGTTTTTCCCTACCCCTTTCTTTTCCCCGGGCGTCCAGCAACAGCTGGGTTCCCCAAATGTTCTCTATGTTTTCACCCGGCGGCAGGTGCCTGTAAACCACATCCTGCCAGGCCAAAGCCGTTTCTACGCTGTCAAAAAGGCAAACCAAATGTACTTCTTCTTTGGTTTGGACCTCTAAGCCGGGCCATACTTTTAAGATGGTACCCCGTGCAGCCTCCATAACTGCCTCTACATTGCCGGCGCTGTTGTGATCGGTAACGGCGATAAAATCTAGTCCGGCTTTAAGGGCTTGGGCCACAATAGCAGGAGGCGTCATTTGCTCCCCGGCACAAGGCGACAGAGCGGTATGGATATGCAGGTCTCCTATAAACCCCCTCATCTCTGACCCATAAGAAGCGCATAGAGCTTGCCCCCGAGAACAAAGGTGTTCTCCGGGCTACTAAGAAGTGGGATGCCCTCCTTTTCTGCTCGCTTGCACGTAGCTTCTTCCGGCTTGCGCCCTCCCGTAATAACTATTCCTGCAGCATCGATAAGCAAGGCTACGGCTACCACGTTCTCGTGCGTCTGCAGAGTAAACCACAGACAGCCCTGGGGTGCATGGGCGATGACATCGCTTAAAAGGTCAGCAGCGTACCCGGTGGTAACTTCCCGCCCTAAGCCTTTATGCCCGGCTATCACCTTTAAACCCAGATTAGAGGCTATCTCGCCTACGGTCATTTACTTGCTGCTCCTTTCAGGTTCGGCCAAAGGAGGTGGCAGTTTCCTGGCCAGTTCCACCACTTCTTCCGCCAGCACGCGGACACGTTCCCTCAACAGAAAGATGCAGTCGGTATCTGAAGCCTGCCCCCTCACTATATCCTCTGCCAGCGCCCGGCAGTTAGGAGATCCACAGGCGCCACAATCAAGCCCCGGAAGGAGCCTGGCCGTCTCCTCCAATTGCTGCATTTTCACAAGAGCACAAGCTATATCTTCGTCCAGGCGCAAGGCCGGACGGGGTTCAGGCCGCCACCTGCTCCGCCACCTACCTCTTTCCGCCAAATTTCTTATTTCTTCACTTTCTATGTCGCGGCTTGTTAAACTCCGGCGCAGAAAATCTAGTATCTTCCGCGCTTCAAAGGGATTCCTTACCATCAACGGCCCGCCTACACATCCTCCGGGGCACGCTTGGGCTTCTATATAATCGAACTGCTTCAGCTCTCCCTTCTCTACGGCCTCTAGCACTTTAATGACATGGTGAATACCATCCACTTCTAACAGCCGCCCGTAGCCCAGTGCTTCGTTCTCCCCGCCTGTGCGCCCCCACCCCACACCTTGGCTCCCCGCCAGAGGAAGGACCTGGTCAGCACTTTTAAGAGCATCCAGACATTCACCGTATATATCCATGATAGGGATACTGCCATCAGCCAAACTTTCTTCCCTGGCTTTAGCCTGGCGGACGGCCGTAATCTTGGCCGGGCAAGGCGACAAAAAGAAGATGCCGATCTTGGAAGGAGGCAGCCCCGTAGACCTTACAGCTTGTTCCCGCGCTATTCTAGCAGCCACATTAACCGGCGGTTCCACGGGAATAACCTGGTTTATCAAAGAAGGAAAGCGTACCTCGATTAAACTCACTACCGCCGGGCAGGCCGCAGAAATAAGGGGCCGCGGACCATCATACTCTTCTAGAAAGCGCCTCGTAGCCCATGATACCGCCTCTGCAGCCAATGCCACTTCAAATACAGCGTTAAAACCTAACTTGAGCAAAGCTCCTAGTAGCCGCGGTATGCCGTTAGCCGGGTCAAACTGGGAGTAAAAGGAAGGAGCCGGAAGGGCGATGGTGTACTCGAAATCCTGTAATCTCTCTAACTTATCCCCCACCGCCACCTTAGCATGATTGGGACAGACCCTTATACATTCACCGCAATCTATACATCTCTCTTCTATTATGCGGGCCTTACCTTCCCTCACCCGGATAGCCTCAGTAGGGCAACGCTTTATGCAATTAGTACAACCCTTGCATTTATCCCGCTCTAAATGCACAGAATGAAAATACTTCAATTTTAAGGCACCTTACCTTCCCCTACCCCATAATCTTCCCTTCCATAACCCGAGGATAAAACTCCGCCTGTAAAAACGTCCCCCTACCTACTTCAGATTTGATTTCTAACCTGTCAGAGCACCTCTTTATATTGGGAAGGCCCATCCCCGCACCGAAACCCATCTCCCTTACCTCGGGCGGTGCTGTAGAATACCCTTCCTGCATGGCCAGTTCAATATCTGGAATACCCGGGCCTTCGTCCTCGGCTATCACTACGATTTTTTCAGGCAAAATATCGACCTTCAGTTCACCTCTATAGGCGTGTATAATAATATTCATTTCCGCTTCGAAGGCTGCAATAGTTACTCTCCTCACAAGCTCAGGCGGGAAACCCACCTGCTGCAGGATGTGTTTCAGCCTACTTGCACCATCACCGGCAGCGTGAAAATTACGGCCCTGAACCTTAAAAGTAAACTCCAGAAATGTTTACACCTCGCAGGTCCCCCGGGACCGTTGTGTTTAGGTGACTGTGAACTCATTCACATTGCACTATATTCGCCATCTTTTCGGAATCTCCTTCTTCTTAATAGAAAAATCCCACTAGTAATTCAACTTTCCGGACAACTTTATTCGGTTTTTTGATATTCAATTTTTTGTTATCCGGCTCAAATACCTTAAACTGTGACCAGGGCCCCTGCCAACTCGCCGGCCCAAAGACCGTATCATCCCTTCCAGGCAATAGCGGCAGTCTTCCGGCCCTTCATTAATACAAATCTTGCCAGGATAAATCTGATAATCCGCACGATATTGCCTGGGAGTAAGGTTGGGCATCACTACGTTCGCTCCTCGCTGCAGGGCTAGCTGCCGGCCATTAGGAGACAAAGTGCCCACGGCTGTTGTAGCCGGCAGGTGAGCCCAGGGTAAAACCAGCCGGGCCACGGCCAATACCCGGTAAGTTAAGTCCAAGCTTCCCGCCGGATAGGTTCCTAAGGGAGTGTTGGGATGAGGAATGAAGGGACCTATGCCCGCCATCTCTACCTCAAGGCTACGTAAAAGCAGGAGATCTTCGGCTAGATCTTCTAAGGTTTGGCCTGGAAGGCCTACAATATTGCCCGAGCCTACCTGGTACCCTAGCTCCCGCAACCACTGCAGGCAAGTTATCCGTTCTTCCCAGCTCATACCCGGATGAAGCTTCTGATAAAGCCGGGGGTTCGCCGTTTCATGCTTAAGGAGATACCGGTCGGCTCCAGCTTCCCGCCAGAGGGCATATTCCTCTCGTGCTCTCTCTCCTACGCATAAGGTAACCGCAAGGCCCATACCTTTAATGACCGCTATTATTTCAGCTAGCATCTCCGCCGAATACCAAGTATCCTCTCCGGACTGAAGCACGACCGTGCCATAGCCCAGCTCCAAAGCCCGGCGGGCACTCTCAACGATCTCTTCTTTTTTCATGCGATAGCGCCTTAAGTTTTTGTTCTCTGCGCGCAACCCGCAATAATGGCAAAGCCGGCGGCAGTGGTTAGAGAATTCTATAACCCCCCGCAGGTGTACTTCGTCACCTACATATTGAGCTCGTAAAGTATCAGCTTCCCGGTATAGGGCTTCCTCTTCTTCACCAGGCTGAGCGGAAAGAAGGATTACAAGGGAAGCTTTGTCGGGTTCCTCCCCGCGGGCTATTCTCGATAGGGCATCGGCGAATTCTTTACGCAAGACTTCACCTCCTGTTCCTTAGAAAAACGAATATCCTCGCTTTTCCCTTACTTCCCAGTTAGAGCCGCCCGGACCTTAACCCCCGGTAAACTTCCTAACTTACCCGTAAGAGCCCCCACAACATCCGTGCTTCCATCTACGATCAGGGCGATAACTGCGACTCCCCTCTCACGATAAGGGATGCCCATACGGCCGACGATATAGTCACCATATTCGCTTAAGATGGTATTGACCCGGGAGGCCGCCTTCTCTCTGTCTTCTATAACTATACCTATAACGCCGATCCTGCGTTCCATCTGCTCGTTCTTCCCCCTTGCCCAACCTCAGGTTTTTCCCGCCCGGGAATTTAAACCCTTAAAAATAGAGGTCTCGCTCGCCCTCCTCCAGGCGCTTGAGCCTGCTCTGCGTTTCACTACGAACAGCTTCATTAGGTATCTCCTCCAGATGCCTACTTATAGTTTCCTCGCCTACCTTACGTGTCTCTGGAGTAGCATAATCGAGGAGGTACTCTTTAAAAGTTAGAATGGCATTGGGTTGGCATACGTTCTGGATCTGCCCCG
>NZ_JAKKUR010000116.1 GCF_021890735.1 Thermanaeromonas sp. | reverse complement strand
GTGAGCCGGGTTCGCCCGGCTTTTTGTTTTGTGGCCCAAATATCTAAGGTCCGCCTCATTGGCAAGACTGAGCACAAAATGGGCTACCTTTAAAGCGGGGTGTTTGGGAGAGGGATGCGTTTACAAAAGGGTCTACTCCGGCGGCAAAAATTTAACTTCAAGAAGGAATTTACTTGTAGCTATCGAATATAACGAATAGAACATATGTGAAATTTAGTTCACCTCCGAGCCTTCCTGGCCTAAGGGAAGTTTCTTCCTATGGCAGGTTGGCCCGGGCTTTTTAAGCCCGCGGGGTATAGCAGGGAAACCGCTATGCCTTCCGTTTCGAAAAGGAGGATCAAAGGGGCAAAACCCCACCTCCTTTGGTGGGGTTTTTAATTTGCTTTTTGAAGCAAAGAGGGAGGTTAAAGGGCATGAGAGAGAAGATAGCGTTTATCCTGGTATTAACTTTAATAGCGGGGTTGGCTCCTTTCCAAGGATGTGCTTCTCAAAATGTAAAGGAAGGAGAAGGGAGGGTTCCTTTGAGTGTAGCAGTAGAATATACGGTTCACGCTGCTCCTTTTTACGTGGCTAAAGAAAAAGGGTGGTTTGAGGAAAATCAACTTGAAGTTAAGAGCTTTAACGTCTATGCCACCGGCGTAGCCCTGGCATCCGCTCTCACCAAAGGTGGGATAGACCTGGCTTACATATGCCTGGTACCGGCCTTGACAGCTTATGCCAATGGGGGAGTACCTTTAAAAATAGTGGCTGGTACCCATAAGAATGGTTATGGCTTGGTAGTTAACACGAGCAAGATAAAGGAATTTAAAGATTTGGAAAAGGAAGAAGTGAAAATAGCCACCATGCAACCGGGAGCTACTACCGACCTTTTGTTTAACTTATTGATTAAACAAAAAGGGTTAGATCAAGAGAAGGTTTTGTCCCACACGGTACGCATGAATCCTGCCAAACAACTTTTAGCTTTGCGTTCGGGCAAGGTAGATGCAATTTTTGCTCCGGAGCATTTTGCTACCCTGGCTGCCCAGCTTTCCGGCATGAAAATTTTAGCTAAAAGCCAAGATATATGGCCTAATATGCAAGGGAGCGTCTTAATAGTTACAGATAATTTTTTAAAGGAGCATCCTGGAGCAGTAAAAAAACTTATTTCCCTTAATAAAAGGGCCACTGAGTTTATAAATAGCCACGGGGAAGAAACGGCTAACATAGTAGCTCAAAGCTTAAATCAGTATCAAAATACCGTTAAGGAAGAGATGTCGAGCCCTGAAGCTGACATAAGTGTTACCCCGGTGGTAGTCAAGGAATCCATGTCCAACCTCGACTATAGTCCCGATTTAGATGCCCAGGAGATACAAAAAATAATAGACCTTATGTATTCTTATGGCTACCTTAAAAAACAAATTAAAGCGGAAGAAGTGTTATATAGCGATTGAGGGAGAAGGGCCAAGATGTTCTCTAAAAAAGATGGGAAGGTAACTTGGGCTTATTGGATACCTACCATTTTATTCCTAGGAGGCTGGGAATTAGGAGCACGCTTAATGGCTTCCCCCCTTTTCCCTCCTTTCAGTAAAGTCATAGCTGGATTTGTATATTTGGCTGGGGAGGGAATCTTATTAAAACATCTAACCCTTTCTTTGCTCCGCGTAGTGGGAGGTTTTGTCTTAGGGAGCTTAACAGGAGTAGCGATGGGGATAATTCTCGGATGCTCTAATCTGGTCTACAAGAGCTTAGCCCCGTTATTTAGCATTTTATATCCTATACCTGCCTTGGGGTGGCTCCCTCTGCTTATGCTCTGGTTAGGCCTAGGCGAAGCTCTGCCTGTTACCTTAATATTTATATGCTCCTTTTTCCCTTTGCTTTATAACACCATCGCTGGCATAAGATCTGTGGATCCTAAATATATCCAAACAGCGCGGGTACTAGGTGCTTCCCCTTGGCTTATATTGAATCACGTTGTAATTCCCCTAGCCCTACCTTACATCTTTACTGGCTTGCGGTTAGAAGCTGGCATGGCCTGGCGTACAGTAGTGGCAGCAGAGATGATAGCTATCCCTACCGGTATAGGAGCTTTGCTTATATATGCAGAAAGCCTTATACGGGTAGACATAATTTTTGTCTGCCTGTTTATCCTTTCCCTTATGAGCTTTGGGGGAGAAAGGATATTCCTCTGGTTAGAGCATAAATTAACTGGGGTCTGGAAATAGAGTACCAAGGTTGGGTGTACGATATGCCAGCTATTACCCTAAAGAAGATATCTACCAAGTTTTGCCTTAAAGGGATTGATTTAGAGATTAAAGAAGGAGAATTATTGGTCCTTTTAGGACCTACTGGTGCTGGCAAAACTACTTTACTCAATGTTATCGCTGGCTTAGTAGAATATGAGGGAGAAGTGTACTTTGGAGAGGAGAAAGCAGATCTCTTGCCCCCCGAAAAGCGCCAGATCGGCTATGTATTCCAGGAATTATACTTATTTCCCCATTTGGATGTGTACCACAATATAGCCTTCGGGCTTAAAGCCAGGGGATTTTCCTCGGCGGAAATACCAGGGATGATATCCCAGGTAATGGAACTTTTTAAATATTGGCCATCTTAGAAACCGTTATCCTAAGAATTTAAGCGGGGGAGAAAAGCAAAGGGTAGCTTTAGCTCGGGTCCTGGCTATAAAACCCCGTATTCTACTCTTAGATGAGCCTTTAAGCAAGCTTGATTACAACTTAGCTAAAATTTTGCGTTTAGAGATAAAAAAGCTTCAGCGCCGTCTATCTTTAACCACCCTATACGTTACCCATAAGTTCTCGGAGGCGCAGGAACTGGCAGACCGGATAGCAGTCATAGTGGAGGGTGAGTTGGGTCAAGTAGGGACCCCCGAAGAGATTTTTCTGCGCCCAAAAGCTAAAATTCAGGGCTTTATCCCGCCTCCCAATCTTTTAAAAGTGGATAGATATGAAGCGATAGGCCCTGGTCTAGCCAGGGCCCATTGCGGTAAGCTAGTTTTGCTAGTCCCCTGGGAGTGGGGAGATAGCTTAAGAGAGATAGCTATTATGCCCTATGATATTAGTTTATCTATTTATCCCCCTCCTGCTCCTGGAATTAATAAATATAAAGGGAGGATAATTAAAACTTCCCCTGGCCGGTACACCATCCAATGCCAAGTAGAGGTAGAAGGACACTTGCTCACGGTAGAAATACCTTGCCTCACAGCGGAAGAACAAAGACTAGAGGCGGGAAGTCCAGTGTGGATAAATTTCAATTTTAGAAAGCTAAAAGCCCTAACTGGTGTTTATTGACGACTTTCTTAATTAGACTTACTTCAGGATGAGCGTGGGATTTTTTATCTACTTTAAGACGGCCTTTCTATTGGCCGCAGTGCTTTGTTCCACTGTTGCAGACCTTCCCAGATTCCTGCGGCATAGGAAGAGCGGGCCAGATAAACCGTGGGTGGCCAATCTTTATTTTTAACTTCCTCTGAAGCATTGCCTACTAGGACAGCCGGGAATCCCAGGTTCAACATTTCCGCATCATTCCCGCTATCCCCGCACACTAGAATTGAACAAGGGTCCCAGTTATACTTTTTTTGCAAATAAGCTAAAGCAGGCCCTTTCCCGGCGTGTGGGGGAAGGATATCCAGATAGATTCCTTTACTGAGGACTACCTTACCCCTCAAGCCCCTTTGCTGCAGGCAATT
This sequence comes from Thermanaeromonas sp., assembly GCF_021890735.1. Taxonomy (GTDB): domain Bacteria; phylum Bacillota; class DSM-521; order Neomoorellales; family Neomoorellaceae; genus Thermanaeromonas. Next base: position 495 of record NZ_JAKKUR010000116.1, on the reverse strand, counting down.
AGTGACCTCCTCTACTATCCTTTTACCACCGGTATTACCTTGGATAAAATAGCTTAAGCGGAAAAGCGCAGGAACAGGTTGCCTAACCAACATGGGCAATGAGCGAACGGCAGCCGCAATGCGATGAGGTCTCCAGCCGGCCAAAATATGCTTGTGCCAAAAAGGATCTGATATGTAGTTTGGAGGAAAACAAATCCGCGCTCCCACATCGGTTACTAAGATATCTGGTAGTATAAGCCCTTCCTTCCAGATTACTTCCAAGGCGGATTTTCGGTGTCTTCCAGTCAAGTATACTAAGAATACCCTCTTGCGGTTTAGGATCAACCAATAGTTCAACTTGGCCAGAGCCTCTGGGTTGCCTAACAGGGTATCATCAATGTCAGTGGCTAGAATGAGCTGTGCAGGAAGGATTCCCTCTGGGCGTTTTTCCATTGGAGCAGCTCCTGGTAGAGGGTGCTGATTTGTTTGGCCACCTGGGGCCATGTAAAATGATGG
>NZ_JAKKUR010000115.1 GCF_021890735.1 Thermanaeromonas sp. | reverse complement strand
CTCAAATAGCTCGGGACCAAGGGAAGCACACAAGGAGAAAGAAAAGAAATTACACCTGCCGTAAAAGCTACTATGAGAGAAATAGGGGTTTCAGGCATATCTATCTACCCTTCGAGGATATTATAGCTATAGTTCTCTATATATAATAAAGCGAGTATGCCATCCGGTCAAGGAGTAAGAAAAATAGTTAAACACGGCATTATAATTTCCGCCATCTACTGCCCAACACTATGCAGTAGTATCTTTTTCCCCTAATATCTAAAAGATAAGGCCATCTTTTTCTGGTCTCCTCTATAAGGCCCTTTTCTAATTCGACCAGTAGTACAGTTTCCTCTGGTCCAGTGATACCGCCAAAGTAACCGTGGGGCAGAGCTACAAAACTCCCGCCAGCTATTCGCCTACCATCAGGGTAGACTCCCCCCGTGCTGTTGATGCCGGCCACAAAAACTGTATTTTCGGAAGCGCGTACCAAACCCAAAGATTGCCATAAGAACTGGCGGTCGGCAGGTATACTGGCCGGGTTAATTATCAAACTGCAACCTAACAGCGCAAGGTATCGCGCCAGTTCGGGGTAAAAAAGGTCTACACAGACCAGCACTCCTATTTTCCAGCCTGCATGTTCTACTATAGAAAGGTGCTTCCCAGGCGTAAGACGAGCTCTCTCCCCCACTGCTTGTGAGGGAAAAATCTTGGAGTAAGAAGCAAACGGGGGAAGCCCCGGCTGAATGACGGCTCCGCGAGAATATATCCTTCTACCTATCCGAACATATTGGGCACCGCCGACTAGCAAAGCGCGCCGGGGGAGAAGGTTAGCTATCTCCCGCAAGTAACTAAAGTATTGTTCTGCCAAAACCGGAAGGGGACCCAGCCAGTTTTCCGGTAAAAGAATGAGATCGGCTTCCCGGGCTCGAGGCATTAACTGTTTTATACGTTCCAGATTGTACTCAGGCCGTTCGTCCCTCCGTAGCTGCACTAGAGCTAGTTTCATAAAAGCTCTCCTTTACTCAATCTGCAATCCACCCAATTTCTCTGCTTCACCCTGGAGGCAGGCGCTGACGGCGTCCATCTCTTCAACCAAGCCTACAATTCTTTGTAGGGCTTCAACTTGGGCGGACAATATGTTGCGGATGGTAGAGGCTTGAAGCTCCACAGTTCCCACCCTTTGACTCAACTCCTGTAGGAGCCTTTCAATCCTCTCTACCGCCTTAGAGCTCTCCTCTGCCATTTTGCGGATCTCCTCTGCCACTACAGCAAATCCCCCACCGTGCCTACCTATGCGAGCAGCCTCTATCGAAGCATTAAGCCCTAATATTTTGGATCTCTGAGCAATCTTTTTTACAAAATTAATTATACTGCTAGTTTCCTTTGCTCTTCCGGCAGTAGCAGAGGAGATAGAATGCAACTCCTCTCCAATGCCGGTCAAATTTTGAGCCTCCGCAAAAATCTGTTGTACGGCAGCATTCACCTCGCGGGATATTTTGCTGAGCCGGCTAGCCAAATCTAACAGCAATTCCTGCCGCTCCGTACTTTCCATAAAGACAACACCGCCTATAACCATCCCCCTTTCTTTAATGGGCAACGCAATGCCGAGGTAGGGAAACCCAAACAGCTCTCTACCTACCCTTTTGCTGACCGGCTCGCCTTTCTGCATGGCTTCCCATACCAATGTACCCTCTTTTACGGGGTCGCCTACTGTAACACGGTGATTTATTTTCTTTCCAGGAACATAGCATAAATACCTTTCTCGGTCACATACAGCCACAGCTACATCACCGGCTACCAGTTGGTTTATGTAAGGAGCTACCGCTATAAAACAATCCATAAGAGCACGGCTTTGGGTTTCCCTCATCTTACTATTCCCTCCTGCCAACTTGCCTTACATAAAATGAGAGGAAGGTAATACCCCTTGCCCTTCTAAAGATTCAAAATAAATATGTCAATTCAAACCATCTCCAACACCGTAGCCATCGCCGGGCCGCCACCCGCGCATAGAGAGGCAACCCCGTAACGGCCCCCCCGCCGCCGCATCTCATACAGGAGAGTTACTATGATGCGTATCCCGGTACACCCTACCGGATGGCCCAGAGCAATGCCCGAACCGTTGACGTTGACCCTCTCCAAGTCAAGCTTAAGCTCACGATTGACTGCCAGAAACTGAGCAGCAAAGGCTTCGTTTATTTCGAAGTAATCGATGTCTTTCAGCTCCAATCCAGCATATTTCAAGGCCTTAGGAATAGCATAAACCGGACCGATCCCCATTATCGCAGGCTCCACACCGTAGGAAGCGGTAGCCAATATTTTGGCCAACGGCCTTACTCCCAGTTGCCGTACTTTCGCCTCCGACATAAGGACAAGGGCCGCCGCCCCATCGTTTATGCCACTCGCGTTGCCCGCAGTTACCGTTCCATTTTCTTTAAACACCGGCTTTAACTTGGCTAGGCTCTCCAAATTAGTATCCGGCCGCGGGTGTTCATCCGTATCCACCAATGTTACTCCTTTTTTAGTCTTCACTTCTACCGGTACGATTTCCTCTTTAAATTTGCCTTCCTTGATGGCCGCTACAGCCCGCTGATGGCTTAGTACAGCTAGCTCGTCCTGTTCTTGCCGCGTTATGCCATATTTTTCGGCCAGGTTCTCAGCGGTCACTCCCATGTGATAGCCATAGAAAGCGTCATGGAGGGCATCATAGAGAAGCGCATCTTCCACCTTCGCCGTTCCCATGCGGTAGCCAGTACGCACTCCCATGAGCAAGTAGGGCACCTGAGACATGCTTTCCATTCCTACAGCCAGTGCCACATCAACTCTCCCAAGCATAATTTGCTGTGCAGCTATTTCCATAGCTCGCATGGAGGAACAGCATTGCTGGTCTACCGTCACCGCCGCCACTTCTACAGGTATGCCGCATTTTAGCTGTACTTGCCGCGCCGGGTTACCTTTTACTCCTTCTTTGTACACCATCCCCGCAACTACATCTTCCACCTGCTCCGGCCGAATACCAGCTCGTCTAATAGCCTCCTTAGCAGCTATTGTACCTAAATCTACTGCCGAAACATCTTTGAGACTGCCCAGGAAATCACCAATGGGAGTACGAGCCGCGCTGACGATAAATACTTTTTCCATGTACTTGAAACCTCCTTCATACCTAGTGGTACTTCCAAAGCAAAACTCGGCAACTGCTCACTGGCTAAAGCTTGTAATCCTCCTTGATTTCCCCCTCCCCCTCAAGCCTAAGAGGCCTTGAGGGACAAAGCTTCAACCGCCGGAAAATCATACTTGTTTCGGAAGCACCTACCTAGTTTTACCTAAGAACACCAATCTTGTATGTCTTCCAGCCCTTCTCTTTCCGGTTTCTTCTACCGCAAAGCTTCCACTATGGCTTCCCACTGGCAGTACTTTTCTACATTCTCCAGGGATATACGTATACCAGTAGGATCATCGGCCCTCAGACGCCGTGTTAAATGGCTGACTTTTTCCACTGTGGTATAGGTATCATATGGAACAAGAAGCAACGGCACACCCTTCTCCTGGGCCCGGGAAATCACCCGCACGTCCGGATATAACCCGCCCGTTAGAATGAGCACGGAAGTGCTCGTCTCTAAGGCGGCTAAGGCTACGTCCGCCCGGTCGCCACCTAAAATTACCGCTTTGTCGGCCGAGCGCCGAAAATAGGTAAGGGCGCTCTCTACCGTCATGGCCCCTATCATAACTTCTTCTACCAGCCGGCCCAGATTGTCTTTACCGGCCAGTATCTCCCCTCCTAAGGCTTCGTAGTATTCCTTGACCGTAGGAGAAGCTATCTCCGGCCGGCGGGGGATAAGCCCTAAAACCCGGTACCCGTTCTCTTCTAATATGGGCTTGTATATCCCTTCCGCCTTGGCTATAAGGGAGCGGGGGATGTCGTTAAAGATGTTTCCTAAAAGGCTTACTCCAGCGCTAGCCAAACTCCGGTTGAAGAAAAGGGCCCGATCTATGCTAAAGTCGCTTTTTATTTTCGAAACCAGTATAACTTGTGAATTCCATTCTTTGGCCAGGGCTATGTCGTCGAGGCCGCAAGAGGTATAGGCGTACGGGTAGCAGGCCCCGCCGATGAGGAGGACATCTGCGTTCTGGGCGAGTTCTTGGTAAGCCCGGCGGATACGGGTGAGGGCCTCCGGACATCTCTCGCCGGAAAGGTAGGA